>WJJW01000112.1 GCA_014729455.1 Candidatus Eiseniibacteriota bacterium | reverse complement strand
CTTACGCCCAGCTCCGGGTCGACCAGGGCCACGCGGGGCACCATCCGGTCGTCGCGGAGGCTTTTCTTAAACGGCGGGTCGTACGAGGAGATCACCGCGTTCTTCGTGGCCTCCGCCCCGGTGCCGGCGGTGGTGGGCATGGCCAGCACGGGGAGCGGCTCCTCGACGAGCTTCAGCCCGCGGCCGACGCCCTCGAGGAAGTCCTTCACCGTGGGGCTCTCGGTGTTCGTCGCCATGGCAGCGGCGCCTTTGGCCAGATCCACCGCCGCCCCGCCGCCGCTCCGGGGACGATGCCGCTGCAGGAGCGGGGAGGGCTCCCAGCACGGGGCCCGCTCCGGTCCCTCCTCCCACGGACCGGGCCAGCGGGAGATCGGGGCGTCCAGGGCGATCGCCTCGTGCCCGAGCGCCCGCAGTCGGCGCGCCGCGGCGCGCGCCTGGCCGGCATCACGATCGGTCACCACCAGGAACCTTCGCCGCGGAGGGCGGAGGAACGGGATCTCGATCTCTTCCGGGGCGATGCGGCTCGCTCCGGGGATGTGCCGCCGCTCGAAGTCCTCCCGCGGCCGAAGATCGAGGATCCGCCCCGCACTCTCGGTGTTCCTGGGTGCGTCCGCGATCGGCCCGGCCGCCGGGAAGCCGATTCGATGCAACGACTTCCGGAGACGATCGATCGACGTCGTTCGCGAGTTCACAAGTGTCTCGGGAGGAGACGCGATCGGCTGCGGCCCCATGCTATGCTCGGCGGCGGTGGTTTTTTCGGGAGAACGCGATCGGCGCGAACGATGAACCTCCGAATCGGGGGGAAAGGGAACGAACGACGATGATGAACCAGCCCGACTACGGGGCGCATCCTCTCCTCGATCCTTCCTTGTCGGAAACCGATCCGACGGCGTTCCGGATGCTCTACAAGAAGTACCTCGGCATCCTCCAGGGATCGCAACGCTACAACGACCTGCTCAACAAGATGCTCTATCCACCGGAGGAGGAGCGCGACCTGCAAACCAATCTGAGGACCTCGAGATACTACCTCAGGGAGGCGATGCAGTATATCTCCGGGCTGGTGCAGCTCATGCCGCCTGCGGCACGGCCCCTCGTCGAGCCGAACCCCGAGGTACGCGAGTGCTCGGACATTCTCGAGCTGCTCTCGATGATCTTCGCCAACTCGGATGCACGCATCCGCTTCGAAGCGCAGCGGAAGCTCTACCTGTCGAAGCTCTTCTTCGACGTCGATCACTCGCGCGACGTGCAGGACGGCGCCGATCACAAGCGGGCGTTCGAAGCGCTCCTGCAGGAGAACCTCTTCAACGGCGTCACCTCCACCGACCGGATGCAGGTCTGCTTCGCGATCGCCCGCGACGGGGTCTCGATCGACTACACGATCGGCCGGCGGGAGCGCCCCGGCGAGGAGTGCTGGAACTTCGACGTGCAGGAGATCCAGCTCATGCACCACGGCTGGCCGATCCGTTTGCACGTCTATTTCTACTCCTGCCGCTTCAAGAAGGAAGTGATCCCCTACCAGTACCGGCGAGGGGAGACCCACTACGCGCTGCGGCCGACCGAGATCTGGGAAGGGCTGGAACGACGGCGGAGCGGATCGATCGTCAGCAAGATGATCCGCACCGGACAGAACGATCCCCAGCAGATCAAGGATCTGATCGGCGCGATGTTCATCGTCCACAACCTCGTCGAGGTGGAGCACCTGAAGGAGATCCTGGTCGACCTGTTCGGGGGGCCGTTCCGCGTGAAGAACGTCGTCGACACCCTCGGCGGCAAGGGGCAGGAGACCCGCCTGAACCCCTTCACCGGATCCGGGTACCGCGTCTTCAAGTTCGAGCTCGACGTGCTGCATCGCTCCAAGAAGACCCCGGACGCGCCGCCGTACTTCTTCCCCGTGGAGGTCCAGATCTACACCCTGGAAACCTACCTCCGCACGATCCACAGCGAGCACTACGCGAGCCACCAGGCGCTGAAGAGGCGGCAATTCCTGCTCGGGCTGGTGCCGTACCTCTTCCCCTCGAAGGTCTACGGAGAGGAGCCGGTCCATCTCTGCGTCGAGGAGGGGGCCCGCGTGGGCGCGAACGGACCCATCGATCCAAGGAGCTGACCGCCCCGAGACGGGGCGGTCAGGCGAATCAGGGGAACAGCGTCTCGAGGATCTCCGGATCCTCCTCATCCCAGGCCAGGATGCTGTGGCAGGTCTCGCAATCCTGCGAGATCGTGGAGCCGTCCTCGGCTTCGTGCTCCTCGTCGTGGCACCGGAAGCATCCTTCGAAATGGACGTGGCCGATGTGATCCGGATACGTCCCCCAGTCGATGTTCATCTCGGGATAGACGTATGTGTCCCACATCGTCTGCAGCTCGGCGACCGCCGAATCGATCTCGCCTTCCCGCGCCCGCGCGACCTCGGGGTGCTCCTTTTCGTAGAATCCGCGGATGTGGGCGGCGATCTCCCGCATCGCCGTCTCGTTGTCGGGGTAGTCCGCCGTGATCGCGGCGAACGCCTCGCGGCGCAGGTACGGCAGGTCGGTCGGGAGTTCGTTGGCCCACATCGCTTCATCGATCGCGGGACCGGGCATCTTGTAGATGTGCGTGGGACGGTTATGGCAGTCCACGCAGTCCATCAGGCGAACCTCGCGTTCGGCGATGCTGTCGGGCATCTCGCCCTTCCGGTACTCGGTGACGGTTCCGTCGAGCCGTTCGACACGGATCCAGGGGATCACCTCGCGCTCCGCGTCGGAGCGGTAGTAGACCTTGTTGAGAATGTGCCAGTGGATTCCCCGCGGGAACTCCGACTCGGGGTTGCCGCCGCCGATCTTCATCAGCAGGACCGTCTTCAGGGGCGTGTTCGCCTCGTCCTCCTGGTAGTGCGTCTTCACCCAGACGCGATCTCCATGGAACTTCTCCGGCCAGTGGCACTGCTCGCACGTGTCGCGGGAGGGACGGAGATTGTGCACCGGGGTCTCGATCGGTTTCTGGTACGTGCCGGCGATCTGATTGAGGACCTGCCTCGTGCCAGAGAGCTTGCTCTTCACGAACCAGGATGCGCCCGGACCGATGTGGCAGTCGACGCAACGGACCCGCGAATGGGGGGAGTTCTCGTAGACGGTGTACTCCGGTTTCATCACCGGATGACAGGTCTGCCCGCAGAACTCGACGGAGTCCATGTGCTCGATCCCCTTGTACGCGGCCGCGGAGAGCAGCGAGACGTTGACCAGGGTCAGAACCGCGATCAGGATCAATCGGTTGCGGACCGAGGGCTGGTTGAGGTCGTAGACCGGGAAGGCGGCCGCCTCCGGTCCGAGACGCTTCAGCCTCCGGCGGTGGAGCCAGGATCCGATCGGGATCATGAGGAGGCCGAAGAGGAAGAGACCCGGGAGGATCAGGAACGTGACCATCCCGAGGTAGGGGTTCGGCTCCACGCCGAAGAGCGAGGAGAGCAGAAGGATGACGAGAAGCACCCCCGCCAGCGTCGTCAGATTCACCCCGATGAAGCCGAGCGGATGGCGCGTCGTGCGAAGGAGGAAGTCTCGCACGGAGCCGACGATGTCCATTGTCTCCTTTCTCAGGGTGCCGCGTGGCAGTAGCCGCAGAACCCGTTCATCCCGGTGTCCCGAGTGTGGCAATCGAAGCAGTAGTAGAGATCGTCATCATGCCACGGACCCTTGGTGCCGTAGTTGTTGAAACCGCCGGGGTGGATGTTCTGATCGGCGCCGCGCGGACCGGGACGATCGGTGTGACAGGCGACGCAGGGGGAGAGGTCCCCCTCGTGACAGCTCGCGCAGTACCCGATGTCCCGCCGTGCCTCGACGGCGTGCCGCTGCGCGCCGGTCGTCCAGTTGTCGTCGTGGTTTGCAGGCCGGATCCCCTGTGAGGCGTGGCAGTCGGTGCAGAAGGTCCTCATGTCGTGGCAGGCGATGCAATCGTTCTCGTGCTTGCGCGCGTCGAGCGGATGCGTGAACAGGTAGTTCCGATCGTGCGTCATGAACAGCACGTTCTCCCCTTGATGGCAATCGCTGCAGAGGTCGTCGTGCCGGTGGCACTCCGCGCATTCCTCGGTCGCCCCGCGCGCCTCGAACTGGTGCGTGTGGAGATAGTCGGCCTGGTGATCGAGCGGGCGAACGACGGAGAGGTCGTCGTGGCAGGAGGCGCACGCGTCGTCGACGCCCGCCCCGTCGTGGCACGACAGGCAGACCGGGTGGCCGGGCTCCCCACGGCCCGTCCCGGCGATCGCCGGATCGAGGATCGCCCCGTGGCACAGGGCGCAGTCGACGTCATCCAGGCCGAGATGGGCCTCGTGGGAGAAGCGGGAGAACCGGCTGTCGCGGGCCTTCGGGGGGCTCCAGCCGTAGATCTCCAGATCCTCCTGGTCGTGGCAAGCGAGGCAGATCTCCGTGTCTGCGGGCATCAGGAAGTCGTCGCCCGATCGGCTCGCCTCGATCCCATCGTGGCAGGTCGCGCAATCGAGGCCGGCTTCCATGTGAAGCGGATGGGGGAAGCGGAGGCCGGCGTCGCCGGTCCCCGTCGTCAGGGCGAGGGCCGTGGCGAAACCCAAGAGGATGGCGGCCAGCAAGATCCCGTTACGCGGACTCATCTCCTCATCCCCTCCCTATGGCGCAAGCCGGAAGCGCCGGTCGATCCGCACGAGAAGACGGACGTCCTGCTCCAGGTCCCGGTTGTAGAGGCTTTCGACCTGCGCGGTGAGCTTTCCCAGCGGGCAGGGCTTGTAGCTGACGGCTAGAATCCCCGTTCGCGTGCTGTAGTCCTCGACGTCGGTCGGCCCGTAGTCGTAGGTCTGGTACCCGAGGTGCAGCCGGGTGCTCCACTTCCCGAACTCCCGGTTCGCGGAGAGGACCACGTTCGAGTGATCGCCGCCGAAGTCGTTCGAGACACGGAAGCCGACCTCCACCCAGTGCCGGCGCACGACGAAACGGAAGCTCTTGGAGCGGTCGACGTCGTTCTGCTGCTTGAAGTCGGTCCGAGCGAAGTCGAAGCCGAGCCAGTAGGGATCCAGGACGGTCATGCCGATCCCACCGCGCAGCTCGGAGACCGCGCGGGTCTCGAAGAACGCGAAGACCGAGGTCGCTGGAAGCGCCGGGCGGCGCCGGTTGTACTCGGCCCAGACCCGGAGCTGGGAGGGACGGCTCAGGAACTCCGCCCCGGCTGCGGTTCCGTAGGTCTCCTCGAGGAGAAAGTCGTGCTGCACCTCGGACCAGAGGCGGAGCTGGCGGCGGATCCGCAACGAGCCGTGCACGCCCAGGCGTCGGCTCTCGTCCTCCCGTTCCCGCCGGGTCTCGGCGAAGCTGACCGCGATTCGCGGCTCGATCCCCTCGCGGAGGTTCGGCTGGATCCGCAGCTCGCCTCCGAGGCGGCGGGACCAGGCCATGTGGTCGAGCCGCCACTGGCTGCGGGTCTCGATCCCGAGCGAGCCTCCGAAGAGGGTCAGCGCCCCCCAGCCGGGCCGGGCGATCCGGAGCAGCCCTCCGTCGATCGTTCCCGAGCCGACCCCGGCGGTGACCCACTGCCGGCCGAGGCGCGCCTCGGCGCGCACGGCGTCCCAGAGAGTCGGCAAGTTGCGGAATCGGAAATAGGCCCGATAGAGCCGTCCTCGGGTCTCCCCGATCGACTGGTTGGTCAAGTCGTTCCACGCGGTGAGGGATCCGGTGAAGGAGATCCTTCGGTCGATCAGATCATCGGCGGTGAACTGGAGGCGCTCATACAGGCGGGTGCGGTTCTCGAATTCGTCGAGCGTTCCCGGCTTCGCGACCTCCTGCGTGTAGAGGGCCGTGGAGACCTTGCCCCCGAGCCGGATGGCGGACGCATCTCCGGACGGAACCGCCGAGAACAGAACGAGGCCGATCGCCATCGAGCCGAGCACCCAAGCGCTACGCAATCCCATCTTCCTCCCCCCTTCGCTTTCGCACCGGGCGGGCCTCGGTCCCTTCGCCGACTTCGTGGCGATGCAGCGAGGGACCCCACTCGTCCTTGCGGGCCGCGGGAGCGACCGCAAGATCTCGGAAAGTCTAGCGGGAAAGGCGGGCGGGTTGCGAGGGGCATTCTGGCGCGTGAGAAAGGGCGGCGATTCCGTGTGGAGAACCGCCGCCCGTCCCGGCCGAATCAGAGCAAGGGAGCCGGGTCGCCGAGGGGACCGAAGACTACTATTTCTCCTCCGGGACGTGGTGCTCGATCGCCTTGTACGCCTCGGCGTAGTCGAAGCTCGGCGACGCGTCCGCGCCCGCCCAGCACTCCTGCGGGAGCTCGGCGACGTGGCAGCTCTTGCAGAGCTCCTCGTCCGGCACGACCAGGCCGTTCTCCAGCGAGAGCTCGTGGGACTTCATGACCTTCATCGCCTTGTACTCGCTGCCCGGGCCGTGGCACGCCTCGCACTGGACCCCCTGCAGCTTCTTCGCGGTCGCGCCGGCGGCCATCGGCTCTCCGAAGCCGGTCGTATGGCACTTCAGGCAGGCTTCATCGCCCTGATGGGCCTCGCCCAGCGACTCGAACGCCTTGGCATGGTCGCTCGCCTGCCATTGCTCGTAGATCTTTCCGTTCTTCTCTCCCTGGTGGCAGAACTTGCACTTCGCCTCGCCAACGAACTTGAACTTGGCTTCCTCCTCGCCCTCCTCGGCAACGGAGAAGCTGGGCAGGACCAGGGCACCGACGAAGACCGCCAGAGCGGCGGTCAGGACCAGGAACGAAAGCTTCCGCATCGTACTTGCCTCCCTCAGGCTGATTCGGTCGTGACCACAGGGTCGCGGGACGGTTCTTCCTCCGCCCCTCATTCGCACCCCAGAGAATCGGTCCGGTTCCCGATTCTGTCAAGGAACCTGCGCTTATAGTTCGGATAAGGCGTGATTTGCCAACTAGTTATGGCCGGGAGGGGTGTGGGTGAGCGCGCTCCGGCGGAGAGAGCGGGGAAGGAGCACGGCGAGGAGGCCGGCCAGCACCAGTCCGGAGCCGGCGAGGGCCAGGAAGGACCCGGGCGAGAGAACGACGACAAGACGCCAGATCCCGCCGGAGAGAGGATCGGTCGTGGCGACGAATGCGACCCCGTTCAGACCGCAGTGCACGCCGATCGGAAACCAGAGATCGCCGCTGGCCAGGAACGCGGCGCCGAGGACCAGTCCGATCCCGACCAACAGGAGGAGCCGCTCCGGGGAGAGCGGTTCGGCCAGGAAGTGGAGACCCGCGAAGGCGAGCGAGGAGACGAGCAGGGCGACCGACAACCCGGCCGGTCGTAGCCGGGGAAGGACGACCCCCCGGTGGACGACCTCTTCCCAGTACGCCCCCACCGGTATGAGCGCGAGCGCGGCGAGTCGGACGTCGAGGCCGGCCGGCGGCATGGGGGCGAGCCAGGCGTCCCCGGTCAGGCTGGCCGCCGCCG
>WJJW01000111.1 GCA_014729455.1 Candidatus Eiseniibacteriota bacterium | reverse complement strand
GGTCCGGATCCCGGAAGGGGCGGCGATCGAACGCAATGCGATCCTCTATCCGGAAGCCACGCTCTCGGGAGCGGCGGGCGTGCGGGTCCCCGCCGGAGAGACCATCGACGAGACGGCCGGCTGAGCCGGATTCCTCATCGGAGACGAACGATCCGGACCGTGCGGACTTCCCCCGCCGACGAGAGCCGGACGAAGTAGACCCCGCTCGCCGCGCGGCGCCCCTCCGCGTCGCGTCCGTCCCAGACGACCTCTTTCCATCCCGCTCCGGCGGTCGCGTCCGGGAAGCTCCGGATCCGCCTGCCGGCGGCGTCGTAGACGGCGAGCGCGGCCGGCTCGCCGGGCGTCACACGGAAACCGATCCGGACGCTCCCGCCCGACGGGCTCGGCCCCGCCTCGAGCGGAGGCTCGCCCCGCTCCTCGTCCCGGAGCCAGGTCGAGGAGTCGGTCACGGTGAAGCGGATCGGCGGTCCGAAGTATCCACGGGCGTACGGATCGGCGGCGAAGGCACGCGCGAAGTAGATGCCCGGCGCTAGGCGGTCCGGCGGGTTCCAGGCGGCGGTCCCGTTCTGCGCGCGGAGCCCGTCAGCCATCGCGACCGGGCGGGTCTGCTCCGCGTCGCTCCAGATCCGGAAGCCGTAGGTCACCGGCTCCCCCTCGGGATCCGCGACGGCTGCGGCGACGAGGCGGCTCCAGCCGGCGACGCCGACGGCTCCGTCGGCCGGTGCGAGGATCTCCGGCGCGGGAGGGGGCGACTCGCGGGTCCCGACATCGTAGAGCGCGAACGCGTCGATCCCTCCCTCGACGATGTCGTTCTCCCCCGGTCCGTCGGAGACGCGGACCCGGAATCGGACGCGGTCGGTCAGATCGCACACCTCGGCGAGATCGACGGAGAGGGTCCGCCAGTCCGGACGGGTCGCCTGGTCTCCGATTTCGACCAGGTCGGTCCAGGTGTTCCCCCCGTCGGTGGAGACGTCGAGGATGAACCCGTCGCCCCCCGGATCGTCTCCCCCGTCGCGCTGCCCGTGGAAGTAGCGCAGCTCGAGCCGGACGGCCTCGTAGGCGGTGAGATCGAAGTCGGGCGAACGCGTCGCCGCGGTCCCTCCGTCGACGTCGTCGGTCCCTTCGTCGACGTTCTGCCCGGTGATCCAGGCGTAGTTCCCTTCCGGTCCCGTGCCGTCCTCGCCCGGCTGAAAAGGCGTCTGCTGCGGCACGACCCGTGTGAACGCGCCGGTCCGCGCGGTGTGGCTCTCGTCGAGGAGCCAGGCGTCCTCGGGTCGCTCGAAGTCGTTGCGTGCGATCACCGGCGCGCCCCCCGCGATCACCGGGAACGGAAAGCGCAGAACCGGCGCCCCCTCCGCGCCCGCCTCGAGCGTGAAGGGGATCGGCCGCCGGGGCGGGCAGGCCGGATCCAGCGCGAAGCGGAACGGATCGACGAGGTTCTCGTAGAGCGCCCCGGCCGGCAGATCGGGCAACTCCTCCCGAGCCTCGCGCAGCGTGACGTAGGGATCGTCGCAGCGCAGGAGCATCCAGGCCCCGCGAGCCGGGGCCACGACCGAGGCGTTGCGCAGCGGAGCGGTCATCCGGGCGGCCTCCCCTGGACGGACCGTCGTCCCTCCCGCCTCGTTCCGGATGGAGGGATCTCCCGCGGTGAGCGATGGGCCGGCCGCCTCGGCGAGCCGCAGCAGAGAGGGGAGATTCTCGGCGATCAAGCCGTCCCGCTCGGCGAAGGCGGGCCAGAATCCGGTCCCCCCGATCTCGGTGGAGCTGGAGAAGCCCTTCGGCTTTGCGATCTGCTCCCCGTACGCCCAGTCGATCGCGCCGCCGCTGACCGTGTAGAGGATCTCGGGGCATGAGCCGTAGAAGTAGCCGCTGGCCGCCGTCCGGGCCGCGGTCAGCCGCCGCAGCGCGGCGTCGTCCGGCGTCGGAGCGATCGTGTAACACCACGGGATCAGGATCGCCCCCAGAACCGAGTGGACCGAATCGTGCGTGACGATCCGACGCTCCTCCATGAACCGGATCATCGCCGCGGTCTCCGGCTCGCTCGCGGGCGACGGACCACGATAGGTGAGATCGCACGGGTTCCCGGAGGAACCTTCCTCGCCCCACCGGTACGGGTAGTTCCGGTTGTTGTCGACGCCGACGCATCCCCCCGGGTTCGGCCGGCGGTTCTTCCGCCACATCCCACCGCCGCCGGGACGGATCCGCTCGTTGTAGGCGAAACCATCCGGATTGACGATCGGGACGAGGTAGATTTCCCGATGGTCGACGAGGAAAGTCGCCGCCGAGTCGGCGCCGTACCCCTCGCAGAGATGCCGGGCGAAGGCGAGACAGAGTTCGACCGACATGATCTCCCGGGCGTGGTGGAGCCCGTCGATCAGGACCTCCGGCTCCTCCTCATCGCGTTCCGGAGCGTCGGAGATCTTCAGCATCCAGATCGCGCGATCCTCGTGCGAGCGGCCGATCACGACCGGCGCGGCGGTGATCTCCGGGAACGCGGTGTGCAGCGCTTCCAGCTCCGCAACCGTCTCGTCGTAGTCGTGCCAGGGACCGAGGTCGGCGGCGGCCTTGGTCCGCCCGGCGTAGTACGCCTCCAGGTCGGCGTGCAGGATCTCGACCGGCCACCCGGCCGCGATCAGGGAGTCGGTGACCGCGGGGCGGGAGAGCAGCCGCACGTCTCCGTCCCCGAGGCCCATCAGCTCGACCTCGGGATGGCGCAAGACCGCGTCGAGCCGCTCTCCCGGCGCGACGAACAGACGGATCTCCTCGTACCGATCGAGCGGTGCCCCGCCGGCGATCCCGCCGGCGAGGCACCCGAATAGCAGCGCGGCGAAGGTCCGGATCAATCGATCCGCACGACGCGGACGGTGCGCGTCTCTCCGGGAACCCAGAGCCGGACCCAGTAGGTCCCGTTCGGAACGGTCCGGCCGGCGTCGTCGCGGCCGTCCCAGGTCAGCTCCCGCCACCCGGCCGCCGACGGCACGTTCTCGAGGCTCCGAACCTTCCGGCCCTGCGCGTCGAAGACCCCGAGGCGGCTCGTCACCGAGCCCGGCGCGAGGTAGCGGATCCGGACGC
>WJJW01000110.1 GCA_014729455.1 Candidatus Eiseniibacteriota bacterium | reverse complement strand
GGGTCGGCACGGGTCGACCTCCTGGACGCGAGCGGGCGCCGGGTCGCCACCCCGCTGGACGGAGTCCTCGGAGCCGGACGGCACGAGATCGACCTGCCCGCGCTCTCGACGGGCGTCTACCTGGTTCGGCTTCGGACCGCGCAGGGAGCGACCGCCCAGAAGCTGGTCGTCCGATAATCGACGTATTCGTCGTTTTCGCGTCTGCCTCCCCGCGCCGGAGGAACCGGCCGAATGATCGGAACTGCCGACAAGGATCGGGAAGGAATGCTACGATAACGCTCCGGGGGCTCGGCTCGCCCCAGCGGAAGCGTGCGGAGGATGGCAAAGAACAACCAGCGGAAGACGTTGCTGCTCACCGGCCCTCCCGGGGTCGGCAAGACGACGGTCATCCGGCGAACCGCGGATGCGCTGCGGAACTTGGCGATCTCCGGGTTTCGGACCGATGAGATCTGTTCCAGAAGGGGACGGACCGGCTTCCGCATCACCACCTTCGACGGGCGGTCGGCGATCCTCGCCCACACCGGCATCTCCTCCCCGCACCGGGTCGGAAGGTACGGGGTCGACATCGAGGCCCTCGATCGGATCGTCGAATCGGAGCTCCAGCCCGATGCCGGGGTCGACCTGTTCCTGGTCGACGAGATCGGCAAGATGGAGTGCTTCTCGGATCGCTTCGTCACGAGCGTCCATGATCTGCTCGAGGCGAAGGTCGTCCTCGTCGCGACGATCCAGCAGGGCTCGGATGGGTTCGTCGGGGTCGTGAAGCAACGGGAGGACATCGAGATCTGGGAGGTCACCTTCGACAACCGCGACAGTCTTCCGACCCGCATCGTCACCTGGATCCGCGGCCGCATCGGTTCCTGATCCCGTGTCACTCCTGGATCGCGAGCGGCTTCGGCGAATCCGTGTCCTCCGAACGATCTACCGGCAGATGATGAAGCTGGCGAACCGCCCCGTCGAGCTGGGGATGACCAGCTCGGAGGAACAGGCGACCTTCATCCGCTACGCGCGCGAGGAGCACCGCGGGATCGGGGAGATGGTCGATCTCGGCTGCTGGCTCGGTTCGACGACGATTTCGCTCGCGAAGGGGTGGCGCGACAACCCGGCCCGCCGCGACGGCGAGGACCGGCGGATCCATGCCTATGATCGCTTCGTCTGGCACCCGACGATGGAGCCGATCGTCGCCGGCACGGAGCTCCGGGGACGGTGGCGGGAGGGGGACCTCTTTCTCGACGAGTTCGAGCGGCGGGTCGCCCCCTGGCGGGAGCTGATCGAGGTCTATCCCGGGGATTTGCGCGAGCAGGACTGGATCGGCCGTCCGATCGAGTTCCTTCTGGTCGATGCGATGAAGAGCTGGGAGCTGGCCGGCCGGATCGTCCGGGTCTTCTATCCTCATCTGGTCCCCGGCGCCAGCCTGGTGGTGCATCAGGACTTCGGTCATGACTTCACCTCCTGGATCCACCTCCTCCACTACCGATTCCGGGACCATTTCGCCCTGCACCGCGATCTGCCACACAGCGCGAGCACGATCTTCCGGTTCCTCGAGCCGATCCCGCCGGAGCGGCTGGAGCTTCCGGTCTCCGCGAATTCCTTCACCGATGAGGAGATCGAGGCGGCGTTCGAGCTGTCCTTCTCCCTCGTCGCCGAGCGGAAGCGTCCGGAGGTCGCCGGCGCGAAGGTGATGGCGTTCTACCACCGCAACGACCTCGACCGGGCCGGACGGGAGGTCGAGCGTCTCCGCCGGGAAGGGATCGCGATGACGGGAGGATTGCTCCGCGCCGCGCGGCTGGTTCGCGAGGCCGGGAAGGGAGACTCTCATGAATGACAAGCCGAGACCGGGGATCGGAACGATCGGCTGGCTCGATCTGACCGTCCCCGACGCGGAGGCGGTGCGGGACTTCTACGGCGCCGTGGTCGGCTGGTCCCCCGAACCAGTGTCGATGGGGGAGTACGACGACTACTCGATGACCATCCCGGACGCGGGACCGATCGCCGGGATCTGCCATGCGCGCGGCGTGAACGCGTCGATGCCCCCGCAGTGGATCGCCTATTTCATCGTCGACGACCTGGACCGGAGCATCCGGGAGTGCACGGATCGGGGCGGGAAGATCCGGGTCCCCCCGAGAGGCGGCGCCGGCGAAGGACGCTTCTGCGTCATCGAGGACCCGGCGGGCGCCGTGGCGGCTCTCTACGAACCGGCGTAGGCGCGCATTCCCCACCGGAGGGCGTGCTTTTTGCGAGGTCTCCCCGGCGCGCGCTCCCGGCGGCAGCGGGTCGAAAGTCGCAACCGAAAGGAAGAAAAGAAGATCGACGAGTCGGTCACAGCCCGATCCGCGCCGAGACTGGTAGGGATTTTGCTCAACAACCTCCCGGGGTCGGACCGCCCTTGGCCCGGGCCGCGCTGGAGGCCGTCCCGGCGAAGGCCGAAGAGGGGAGAGAGGGGCGACCCGCCCGCTCCGGGAAGGCCCGGGGGCGGGCATCATGCCGCGTTGGGGGAGAAACCACAACTCCGAGGTAGGTGCAGATGAACTCCTTCGTCCCTTCCCGGCGAGGCCGGGCGATGCTCCTGATCGCGCTCGCCGGACTCCTGCTGCCGCTCGTCGCCGATGCGTACTCGGTCCGGCCGCACCCGAGGATCCTCATCACGGAGGAGATGCTCCCGGAGCTGCGCCAGCGCTGCCAGACGACCCACGCGTCGATCTTCGCCGAGGTCCAGAGCCTGGCCGACGAGCGGATCGCCGACGGGCGGAGGGATTCCCGGTATCTCAGTCACTACGCCTTCGTCTACCTGATGACGCAGGATCCTGCGTACCTCGACTACACCGTCGACGCCCTGATCTACAACGTGAACGCTGGCTACGAGATCCGGGACGAGGGGACCGGCCCCGGCCGGATCTCCTCCTGCGTGCTCGCCTACGATTGGCTGTACAACGACATGACCCCTTCGGAGCGGGATCAGGTCGCATCCCGGTTCGTCGACACCGTCGAAAACGACGTCCCTTCGGGAAACCGCTACGCCTGGCTCCCCGACGACGACTACTGGCACTACGCGCTGGCGATCTACGGGGACGGCGTGGCCGACGCGGCGGCCGCCTCCGGCTTCCAGGTCTCCTACGACCAGTTCCTCAACCGGTTCGTGCCGGCGATGGACGAGGTCGGGACCTACGGGTCGATCGACGGCTACGGCGGCAAGCGGACCGCCTTCATGATGTGCTTCGCCGAGGCGCTCTACACCGCCCTCGGGGAGGATCATCGGGGCGACTGCTCGTTCATCCGCTACTCCGGCGACTTCTGGATGCACCGTCTGCGCGGGGACCGGCACCTGATCCGCTCCCCCGGGAAGTGGAACATGGCCGACACGAGCCTGCCGATCTACTTCTCCTACTTCGCCGATCGTTTCGACAACCCGTTCTGGCAGCACCAGGCCAATCACTTCGTCAACGAGACGGACGACTGGGGGCGGATGGACGCCTGGCAGCTCGTCCTCTGGTACGATCCCTCGAACCCGAGCCAGGCGGTCCCCGACACGCTCTCCTACAGTTGCACCGGCTCGGGGATGACCTACATGCGGGACGAGTGGGACTTCTCGCCCGGCTCGAACACGGTCCACGCCGGCTTCTTCTGCGGACCGGATCTGGTCGGCAGCCGATCGCAGAACCACTTCGTCATCGCCCGCGGGGAAGACAACCTGCTGATCGACAGCGGGCTCCGCTACAGCGACATCGACGACCACTACAACCCGTACTACATCCGCGCGATCGCCCATAACACGGTGCTGATCTACGACCCGAACGAGGATTTCGGCGACTACCAGAACCATCTCTACCGGACCCACGACGTCCCGAACGACGGCGGGCAGACCGATTCGGACGACGACCTCGGTTGGGTCCACTACCCGCATTCCGGGACCTTCGGATGGCGCGGAGAGATCGAGATCTTCCGCGACATGGGGGACCGGCTGTACATCAAGGCCGACGCGACGCCTGCGTACCACGAGAACAAGGCCGGGAAGGTCGTCCGGGAGTTCGTCTACATCCGTCCGGATCTCTTCGTGGTCCGCGATCAGGTGATCCGGACCAACCCGACGTTCACCACGAAGGCGGCGTTCCACATGATCGACCGCCCGCTGGTGGACGGGCCGCTCGACGTGATCCACGGATCCCTGGCGACCGGCGGGATCTTCGAGTCGGCCGCGGCCCGCGAGGTGATCGTCCGCCGCGGCGACAGCCAGTGCCAGATCCTCTTCCTCTCCCCCGACGAGACGGCCGGGAAGCTGCGGATCGTCGGCGGCGGAAACGCCAGCGGGGAGCCGTGGAAGCAGAACTGGGAATCGGCCCACGACCTGACCTACGACCCGTCGACCTCCTACGAGTTCTGGGTCGACGACCGCAACTGGGTTTCTTGCAGCCAGTACTGCGAACAGGACCACATCGTCGGGCGGAACGAGTTCCCGGGCAACGAGGCGGGCGACTGGCGGATCGAGATCGTGGCACCCGACGGGGAGACCGAGCTGTCGATCATCACCGTCGTGAAGGTCGGCCCGGACGGGGAGTACGGAGTCGATGCCGAGTTGATCCGCAACGTCACCGCCGAGACGGTCGTGGTCACCCGCGACGACGGCTCCCAGGTGACGGTGCCGTTCGCCCGGGGTGATGGGCAGGGTATGAATTACTGATCCCGCCCCGATCGGTCCCGCCGATCGGGGTCGGTGCATCCGGAGCGTCGAGACGGTAGGATCGCTCCATGCACCTGAACCCGAAGGATGTGGCTCTCAACGCCCTGGCCGGCTTCGGGCCGGTCAGGGATCTTCTTCGCCGGGCTCGGGATCGGCGCCGTCCGGTCGATTACGACCGCGTGGTCGATTACTCCCTGCACCGGCTCGAGGTCCGCCGCTCGTTCATCGGCGATGAGCGGATCCGCGGCGCGACCCTGGTCGAGATCGGATCGGGCCCCGAGGTCTGCGTCGCGCTCTTGCTCCTCGCCGTCGGCGCCCGCCGGCTCGTGAACATCGAGATCGATCCCTACCGCTTCATCAGCGATCCCGCGCTGTATCGGCGTCTGGTCGAGCGCGCCCGTGCCGACGGACTCGACATCTCGTGGCCCCCGGCCGGTCTGCTCGTCGACGAGACGGCGGGGGTCGCCCGTCCCGATCCCGAGCGGATCTCTCTCTACCTGGGCCGTTCGGCCGCCTCGATCCCCGAGCCGGACGCGTCCGCGGACGTCAGCTTCAGCGTGGCGGTCCTCGAGCACGTCGGCCGCGGGGTGATGCGCTCGGTCGCCGAGGAGCTGTTCCGCGTCACGAAGCCGGGCGGGGTCGGCTACCACCGGATCGATCTGGTCGATCACTATTATCGCCGTGAGGATCCGTTCCGGTTCCTCCGGATGGGTCCTCTCGAATACCGGCTGATGTACAGCAATCGGGGGAGTTCCTCGAACCGGTACCGCCTGGACGACTTCGAGCGGATCTTCCGCGCCGCGGGCTTCTCGGAGGTCGGGTTCGACGACGTCCGGATGCACGAGGACGATGAGCGCTACGCGCAGTCGCTGGCGAACTTCCACGCGGAGTTTCGCGGGCGGGATCGGGAGATGCTGCGGGCCCTGGAATGCATGCTCGTGATCAAGCGCTGATCCGCAGCCGATCCGATTCGGTCGGGCTGCGGTGGCTGGAGACGCCGCACGCGGTGCTGTCCCTCGGCGGGCACTGGGACCGGCTCCTCGACGAGTGGGGGACCGATTGCGTCTTCCTCCGGTGGGACTGGATCCGCACGTGGCTGCGCGTCTACGGATCCCGGCTCTCCCTGCTCGTCGGCCTGGTGACCGAGGAAGAGGAACCGATCGGCCTGGCGCCGCTCTTCCTCGCGCGGGAGCGGGTCGTCCCGTTCGGCCCGCGGCTGCGGGCGGTGCGGATGATCGGGGACGGGCCGCTCTGCCCCGACCACCTGGTCCTTCCCTGCGCACCCGGGCGCGAGGAACCGTTCGCCGAGGCGCTCTTCGCGGCGCTGCATCGCCGCAGGAGCGAGTGGGACCGGATCGAGCTGCGGGATCTCGAGGGCCGCGACCCGGCCTGGAGGGCGTTCGCCGAGCGGGCCGCCGCCGCCGGGCTTCCGGTCCGCATCTCCGAACGGACCTTCTGCCCCTTCGTTCCCTTGCCGGATACCTGGGAGGACTACCTCGCCCGTCTCGGGAGCAAGACCCGTTCGACGATCCGCCAGCGGATGCGGAAGCTCGAGCGCAGCTTCGCCGTCGAATGGAGCGACGCCGCGGGGATCGAAGAGGTCGATCGCTCGCTCGCCGTGCTCGAGGAGCTCCACGCGCGGGCCTGGGGACGTCGCGGACGGACCGGGGTCTTCGCCGACCCGCAGTTCCGCGCGTTCCACCGGATCCACGCCCGGCGGGCGTTCCGCTCCGGACGGCTCTGGCTGACGACGATGCGGGCGGACGGTCGCGACGCGGGAGCGACGCTCTGCTTCGTCGATCGCGCGGGGGCGCACGGCTATCAGCTCGGGCACGACCCCGCTCTGCGGAAGTTCGGGGTCGGTATGCTGATGATCGTCCGGTCGATCCGCTCCTCGATCGAGCGGGGGCTTCCGGAGATGGACTTCCTCCGTGGGGCCGGACCGTACAAGTTCCATCTCGCCGATCGCGTGCGCCGGGGGCACGATCTGACGATCCACCGCGGGACGGCCGCCGACCGGCTCGGTCGTGGAGCGGAGCGGGGACGCCGTGGAACGGCCGCCCTGGTCCGACGACTCGCGGGACAGCGGGGGAAGCAGTGGCTGAAGGATCGACTGCGGCGCCGGTGAGAGTCCTGGTGGCGATCGACGGGTTGGGCCGAGGCGGGGCGGAGCGCCAGGCCCGCCTGCTGCTGGCCCGGATTCCGAGGGATCGGGTGACCGCTCGGCTCGCCTGCTTCGGAGGCGACGCCGACGAGATCGAGCGGGTGACCGCCGCCGGCGTTGCGGTCGATCGCCTGCCGCACGCACCGCGACGGATCTGGCCGATCCGCGTCTTGGGCGAGCTGCGGCGGATCGTGCGTCGCGAACGGATCCGGATCGTGCAGGCGTTCCTGCCGACGTTCGACATCCTCGCCCCGTTGCTCCGCGTCGCCGCACCGGAGCTGCGCGTGGTCACGAGTCGGCGCAACGTCGTCGACCAGCTCCCTGCGTCGCGGCTCCGGTGGGTCCGCCGGTCGGGGCGGCTCGCCTGCGCCGTGGTCGCCAATTCGGAGGCGGTGGCGGAGAGCGTCCGCCGGTTCGAGCCGGAGAGCGCGGAAAAGGTCCGCGTGATCCCGAACGGGATCGAGCTTCCCGATCCGGTCGCTCCCGAGGAGCGGCGGGAAGCGCGCGCCCGCTTGAATGCCGGAGAGGAGACCTTCCTGGTCGGTTACCTCGCCCACTTTCGAGACGGGAAAGGCCACGAGCGGCTTCCGGAGCTGGCCGCCCGCCTGGTCGCCGCCCTTCCGGAGAGCCGGATCGTCGTGGCGGGGGACGACCGGAGCAATCACACCTACCGCGCCAACGCGGCCCGGTTTCGCGAAGAGGTCGATCGGCGGGGGCTCGCGTCCCGCGTCGCGACCCTCGGCCCGATCCCGGAGAGCCGGACGCTCCTCGCCGCCGCCGACGTCTCCCTGAACCTGTCCGACCTGGAAGGGATGAGCAACGCGTTGATGGAGTCGATGGCGCTGGGAATCCCGGTCGTCGCGACCGATGCGGGCGGGGCGCGGGAGCTGATCGCGAGCGAGCGGGACGGCGCGGTGGTCGCCCGCGGCGATCTGGACACCGCGCTGGAGGCGTTGCTCCGGCTCGGGCGCGATCCCGCGCTTCGCCGGCGGTTCGGCGCGGCGGCTCGCGAGCGGATCTCCCGCGACTTCTCGGCCGATCGGATGGCGGCCGCCTACGCCGATCTGTATCAGGAGCTCGCCTGAGATGTCGGCGACGCCG
>WJJW01000109.1 GCA_014729455.1 Candidatus Eiseniibacteriota bacterium | reverse complement strand
TCCATGTCGGCGCACTGGCCGTAGAGGTGCACGGGCAGGATCGCGGCGGTCCGGGGGGTGATCGCCGCCTCCACCCGGTCGGGGAGGATCGTCGCGGTCGCCTCGTCCACGTCGACCGGAACGGGCAGCGCCCCGGCGAAGGAGACCGCCGATACGGTCGGCACCGCGGTGTTCGCCGGGACGATCACCTCCTTGCCCGGTCCCGCTCCGAGGGCGACGAGCGCGAGATGGAGCGCCTCGGTTCCGGAACCGACGCCGACGGCGTGCGCGGTCCCGCAGTAGCGGGCGAACGCCGCCTCGAAGGCGGCGACCTCGGATCCGAGGACGAACCATCCCCGGGCGACGACCCGGGCGATCGCCGCGTCGATCTCCGTCCCGATCTCGCGGCGCTGGGCGACGAGGTCCAGCATCGGCACCGGGCGCTCGCTCACCCCTCCTCCGACGGCTCGATGTAATGCGACCGGTTCTCCCGGTAGTAGGCGAGCGTGCGAGCGAGCCCGTCGCGGAGCGGCACCCGCGGCTCCCAGCCGGTCGCCGCGCGCAGCTTCTCGTAGGATCCGTAGTAGTCGCCGATGTCGATCCTGCGCATCTCCTCGGGGAACGGGGTCACCTCGTAGCGGCCGCCGCCCGCCACGTCGATCAGGGTCTCGGTGAACTCGAGCAGGGAGACCACCTCGTCCCCGCCGAGGTTGTACACCTCCCCGTCCGTGGCGTCGGTCGCGCCGGCCCGCAGGAACGCGTCGATCACGTCCTCGACGTAGTTCATGTCCCGCTTCTGTTCCCCGGTGCCGTAGATCGCGATCGGTTCGCCGAGCAGGATCTTGCGGACGAACCAGGGGATGAACCCCTGCCTCCCGTGCTTCAGGAGCATCCCGGGACCGTAGGAGTTGGTCAGACGCAGACTCGTCGCGCGCATGCCGTAGGTGTTCGCGTAGAGGATGTGGTACCACTCGCCCGCCATCTTGTTGATCCCGTTGACGTCGGTCGGCTGGACCAGGTGCTGCTCGTCGACCGGCAGGTAGCGGGGCCGCCCGTACTGCTGCCGGGTCCCCGCATAGAGGATCTTCACGTTCCGGTTGCTCGCCCTGCAGGCTTCGAGCATCGAGAGCTGCGCCCGGCAGTTGATCTCCAGGTCGGTGTACGGATCGACCATGCTGTCGACGTGGCTGACCTGGCCGGCGAGATTGAAGATCACCTGGCGACCGCCCACGAGATACCGCATCGCCGGCACGTCGCGCACGTCGCTGAACTGGATCTCGATCCGATCCTCGATGTCGTGGACGTTCCAGAGGTTTCCGCCGTACTCCGGGATCAGCGAATCGACGACCGTCACGCGCGCGCCGAGCCGGACCAGCGCGCGGCAGAGGTTCGAGCCGAGAAAGCCGAGCCCCCCCGTGACCAGGCAGTCGCGGCCGTCATAGAACGACTCCAGGGAGACTCGATCAGACATCATCGACCTCGGGATCGGTGCTCCGGCGGAGCCAACCCTCCTTCCGGACGACGATCCGCCACCAGAGCCCCGCCATGCCCGCCCCGACCCGCGCCACGCGTGCCAGGTTGAAGAACTGGCTCTTGCCGTGCATCCGGTGGTAGTGGTGCACCGGAACCTCGCGGATCCGCATCCCAAGTCGACTGATTTTGGCGAGCATCTCCACACAAATCAAACCGCTGTCCTCTCTTAGGACGATCCGCCGAAAAGGTTCCCTCCGGATCAGCCGGAAGTCGCAATCCACGTCCCGTACCGGAATGCGGAACCAAAACCGCACGAAATGGTGGTACAGTCTCCCGATGACCGCCCGGTACCAGGGATCGGATCGGCGGATCTTGTACCCGTTGACCAGATCGGCATCCGTCCTTCTCTCCCAGAGCAGGGAGAGCTCGCGGACGTCGTACTGGGCGTCGCCGTCGGTATAGAAGATGAAGGTCTTGGTCGAGGCGGCGAACCCGCTCCTCAGCGCTCCCCCGTAACCTCTGTTTTTATCGTGGGTTACGATCTTGAGTCTCGGGAAGGCGGGCCGCAGCTCTTCCAGGATCTCCGCGAGGTGGTCCGGGCTCGCGTCGTTGACGACGATGACCTCGAAGTCATCCGTCAGTTTCGAGGCGACCCGATGGGCGAGGACCACCATGCTCGCGATGGTGCCCCAATCGTTGTACGCGGGGAAGAAGATGCTGAGGCTATCTGAACGGGACATCGGTGCTCCAGCTCCGCTCGACCGCGGCGCCGTCGATGCCCACCGGTCGGGTCGCGAACGGACCACCGCACAAACCACTCCGCCGGGCAGTCTATCAGAGGGGGACGGGTGCCGCAACGCGCGCCGTCCCAATCCGCTCGCGCTGCTTCCGATCCTGGCGGGGTTGCTCCTCGCGCCGCTTCCGGCCCATCCCTTCGAGGAGCCCGGCATCGGCGAGGTCGTCATCCGGGTCGGTCCGATCGACCAGACCGCGCAGGAGTTCTCCGATTCGTTCCGCTACTACGCCGGAATCCCGTACTGGAACCTCACCCTCGATCGGGACGGTCTCGACCGGTTCACCGGGATCCAGGTGGACCGGATGATCGTGCAGGCGCACGCCATGGAGGACTCCTCCTACGTTCCGCCGCGGGAGTTCTACATGACGACCCTCTCGATCGACCGGATCCTGCATACCGCGCTCCGCGAGGAGCTGCTGCCGGAGTACGTGGAGACCGAGGAGTCGATCCTCCGAGAGGTGTACGACCGGATGGGGACCGAGCTTCGCCTCTCGACGATCAAGCTGCCGACGCTCGTGCTCCTCGACTCCGTCCAGACGGCACTGGAAGAGGGCGTCTCCTTCGAGGAGGCCGCGCGGAGATGGTCGGTGGATGCGGCTTCCGCACCCCGTGGGGGACACCTCGGGTGGGTGGAGGCGACCCGGTTTCCCGTCGATGTCCAGCGGGAGATCTGGGACCTCCGCGAGGGCGAAGTCTCCGGTCCGATCGCGGAGCCGCGTTTCCACGCCCTCTACAAGGTGCACGCCGGGCGGCCGGCGTCCGGTCTGGGGAGCTTCCAGGACGAGCGCAACGGCATCCTGACCTCGATCTATCACCGGGAGCTCGCCGCGGCGGCGCGGCAGATGCAGGAGGACCTGCTCGCCCGGTACCGGTTCCGGGTCGACGAGGAGGCGGTCGAGTGGCTCCGCGCGTTCCTCCACGAAGAGACCGCCTCGGCGCGGCGGGAGTACGACCCCGAGAAGGACGACGCGGCGGCGGCTCTGGACGAGGAGCCGGAGGGTCCGTTCTGGCCGGAGGCGCCGCTCGAGGGGGAGGAGGCGGAGCGGATCGTCGCCCGGATCGAAGGAGATTCGCTGACCGCCCTGGGAGTGATCGACGAGCTGGTCTTCCGACCGACCCTGACCTGGCCGCGGTTCGAGAGCGCCACGGATGTCGTGGATCTCTGCATCCGGGCGCTCTACTACCGGATCCAGTCGATCGAGGCGCGGAAACGCGATCTCCACGAGAGGCCGGAGATCGCTCGGCAGATCCGGAACCAGCACCGGTGGATGCACTGGCATGCGTTCCGGATCGCCCGGATCCGGCCGGAGGTGAGACCGACCGAAGAGGAGCTCCGTCGGATCTACCGGGACCGGATCGAGCGCTACCGGCTGCCGGAACGGAGGAAGTTCGTCCTCGTCGCCGCCAGCGATCGGGCCGTCGCCGAAGCGGCGCGCGAGCGGTTGCTGCGAGGCGCGCTCCCCGGCGAGATCGCCTCCGCGTTGCAGAGGCCGGACGTCGAGATGGTCGTCACCCCCGATACGACCACCGGGTGGGTCGCCTACGGAGACAACCCGACGATCGACAACGTCATCTTCGGTCTTCCGGAGGGGAGGGTCAGCGATCCGGTGCTCGATCGCGGTCTCCACGCCGTCGTCCGGGTGGAGGAGATCTCGCCCGCCCACACGCAGAGCTTCGAATCCGTCGAGGTCGGGCTGCGACGCGAGATCATCGAGCTGCGCAGGCGGGACTTCGTCGCCGATCTGGCCGACAGCCTGCGGGACCGCTACCCGATCGAGATCGACCGGGAGGCGATCCGGGCGATCGAGATCGATCCCGATCGCGTGGGAGGATCGGTCCCGGCCCCCCGTCGCTAGAACCCCGCCGCTTGACCGGATGGCGGTCCCGGATGCGATGATTCGGGGAGAGCCGGGATTCCCGACGAACGGAGGCCCGATGGAACCGAAGATCGAGGTGGGGCCGGACGCGCTCTGGATCGAGTGGCCCGACGGCCACCAGAGCCGCTACCCCTTCGAACGGCTCCGCGCCCTGTGCCCGTGCGCCTCTTGCGCGGAGCGGGAGGTCGATTCCGGCGGGCTGCGCGTCATCGAGCAACCGTCCGAGCGGGCCGTGCGCCTCTCCCGCCTCGAGCGCGTCGGCAACTACGCCCTCTGTCCGATCTGGGAAGACGGCCACTCCACCGGCATCTACGCCTGGACCTACCTCCGTCGCAGCTGCGATTGCTTCGCCTGCCGGTCGGAGAGACGAGGAGAGGAGCGATGAGAACCAAGAGCGGAACGACCAACCTCCTCCCGGCCGGACTCCTGATCGCCGCGCTGCTCGCTTGCGTCGCGACGGCCGGAGCCGCGGGCCAGGAGATCCGGCTGCTTCGTGCCGGTCCGGAAGGGGCGGACGTCGAGATCCTGCTGCCCGAGGCGGTCGTGACCCCGGCGCGGGGGCACCCCGGCTATCACGAGCTCCGCGTCGGTTCGCTCCCGAACGACGGGGAACCGGGCGAACCGGGGCTCCCGTGGATCGGCTTCTGGC
>WJJW01000014.1 GCA_014729455.1 Candidatus Eiseniibacteriota bacterium | reverse complement strand
GGCCCGGAGATCCTGATCTCGGACGTCGGAGCGCCCGCCCCGAACGGCCACGTCGTCTACGATCGGAGCAACAACCGGTACCTCGCGACCTGGCGGGACCAGGTCGACGAGAACCTGAAGGGGCAGCTCATCGACGGCGACGGCACCCTGATCGGCGGCCCGATCCTGATCTCCTCGGTCTTCCCGAGCAGCGGGACCGCGGCGAGCCTCGCCTTCGATCCCGGCAACGACCGCTACCTCGTCGTCTTCGGCGTCTTCCAGGGGACGGAGGTCTACGCCCAGCTCGTCGGAAGCGATGGCTCGTTGATCGGATCGAACATCCTGATCGAGGACGGCCTCGCCGGCTCGGTCAATCCGTTCGTGGTCTACAACCCGCTGGTGGAGTGCTACGTCGTCTTCTGGGCGAACGGGACCACGATCTACGCCCAGGCGCTGAACCTCGACGGGGTTCCCACCGGCGATCCGCTCGTCGTCTCCAGCGGGACCGTTGCGGGAGAACCGGTCGCGGCGGTCAATCCGGAGACGGGGATGATCCTCGCCCTTTGGACCGACAGCCGGAACGCCGGCGAGGGCCAGCCCGACATCTACGGCCAGCTCGTCACGTGCACGGACCCGGCCGGAATCGCCGACCGGCTCGGGGAGGCGGAGTTGCGGCTGGCCGCCGCGCCGAACCCGCTGTCCGAGCGGACCGCGCTCTCGTTCCGGATCGGGACGCAAGCCGACGTCACCGTCGAGATCCTGGATGCGGCGGGCCGGCGGGTCCGGACGCTCCGGGCCGGCATCCTCGCTCCGGGGATCCACACGATTCGGTGGGACGGTCGGGATCGCCGGGACCGTCCGGTGCCCGACGGGGTCTACTTCACGCGTCTTGCGATGGACGGGCGTCCCGCCGCCGGCCGGAAGCTCTGGGTGCTGCGTTAGGCGGCTTCACGACACGCAAGAGCGCTCCCCCGGCGATGGGATCTTCCGATGACCTTCGACCGGGGGAGCTCGCTTTCTTCTTCTGGTGGACTTCCGACTTCAACGCAATCGGATCAGTCGCTTGTGGCTGACGTCGTCCCCCGCGCGGATCTTGACGAGGTAGACTCCGCTGGCGACACGATGCCCATTCCCGGCGCGGCCGTCCCAGTCGAAACGGTGGTGGCCCGCGGAAACCTCGCGCCGGCAGAGACGGCGAACGACCCGACCGGTGTGGTCGAAGACGGTCACTTCGACCGAACGCGCCTCGGGCAAGCTGAGCATGATGCAGGTCGCGTCGGTGAACGGATTGGGAACGCCGGCCAGCACGCCGAAGGCGATCTCCTCGTCCCCTTCGGTCTCATCGATCGGGAAATCCTCGACCGCCGTCGGGATCCCACCTCCCATCCAGAACCCACCGAGGAGCTGCAGCGAGCCCCCGGCGACGACACCGGCGTCCGTCTGTCCGACCGTCCCACCGAGTCCGTAGCGGCCTCCAATACTGAAGGTCCAGCCCCCGCCATCCATCGTGTGCCAGTCCAGATCGAGCTCCGCCCGCGAATCGCCCGCGCCGGAAGCGAGCGAGACGACGGCCAGGGCCATTGCAGCAGCGACTGTCCTCTCTCGCATCTTCCCCATGATTCACTCTCCTAGTAGATCGCCAGCTGGCCGCCGCCGGTCATCTTGATCTGTCCGTCCTTGATCCGGATCCTCGATTCGCCCACCGTGTCTCCGTCGATGAAGAAGAGGGTGTCGGAGCCCGGCTCGCCGTTGAAGTAGATCGGTCCGGCCCCATAGAGATGCGTCAGCAGGAATCCGGACCCCAGCACCTGCAGCCGATGGCCGGCGGCGACGTTCGCGTCGTAGCCGGTCGAATCGAGATCGAAGTAGCGGTAAGGACCGCCGCTCGGAAGCTCATAGTCTCCGATCAGGTCCCCGATCGAGGTGTTCGGGGAGATCCTCCGGATGAACCCCTCCTCGCTGAAGTCGCCTTCCGGGACCTCCGCCGGAGGACACCAGCCGTCGTAGGATCCGCCCCACCCGTAGTTGATGTGCATCCACTCGTAATGGAGTCCGTACGTGGGATCGTCGATCCACTCCTCTTTCCATCCGTCGGCGATGATCGCGTGGCCTGGGATCAGATACAGCACCGGTCGGTTGTGATCGAACTCGTCTTTCAGTTTGCCCCAGTACTGCGAGAAGGAATTGTCCGCTTTCCATTCCGCGTCGATGTCGTTGGAGTAGTAGTAGAACCAGGTGAAGGCTCCGATGATCGGATCGGTTCCTGTGACGGAAGATTCGCTACAACCGTAGTCGGTCTCACACGCCCAGCTGTACTCGAAGTTGAGCTCCGCGACAGCGTCGATCTGTGCCTGTGTCGCTTCCGTCCACACTCCGTCCTCGACGTACCAGAAATTGCCGATGCCGTCGTCCCACCAGTACGCGTCCCCCATGTTCGCCCAGTCGTACGGATCGTCGTAGCCTCCGCCGAAGCCGAACGGGGGCCAGTTGAAGTACTTCATGATCTGGGAGCCGGCGGTTCCCACGCAGCCGACGCGAAAGTTGGTGTTGTAATGGCCGTATCCCGGCCAGTCGCACCCGCCGTCGGGGCATTGGTCGTTGTACGGGGGCCGTTGCGTCCAGACCGTCTTCACGAGGTAATCGCCGGGTTGGTAGTTCATTCCCGCGCTTCGCGTCTTGGCGGCCTCACGCGAGACGATCGGCTCGTATCCCGGATCGCCGAGCACCTCCCACGCATCGCCGTATGCGACCGGTAGGACCGCACGGAAGTCCTCGTCCCTTCCGATCGGATGACCGAGCCGCTCTTCGATGGCATCGTAGAGCTGCACCGTGCGGACCCTGAGAAGATCGGCCATTCCCTCCTCGCTCGTCGGATCGAGGCGCCCATGGACGGAGTAGAAACGGATCGGCGCGAGATCACGATAGAGCCCCAGGATGAAGTACCCCTCCGGCTCGACTGGACAGTAGTAGCCCAGCATTCGATCCCCTTGCAGGAACGGTTCGATCCCCGATACTTCGGCCGATTCATGCGTTCCCCAGCTCCCGTATCGCGCGATCGTGTAGGCGATGTAGTTCTCGGCGACCGTGCGCGCCTCTTCGGTCGTCACCTCGACCGCATCCGCGTCCTGGGCCAGGGCACCGGCACTCAGCAGAGCGAGAACGACGACAGCAAACCAGTTCACCTTCATCGTTGCCTCCCGTTCTACTGAAGCGTGACGAGGACCAGGATCTGGCCCTTCTGTCCCGCGCCGAGCGGCTCCATCGCCTTGCCCAGAACCGCACCCTGCGCGCGTGTGGGATCCGAGACCTTCATCGCATGGCCGGGAACGTTCGAGGTCGTCAAGAGATCTCCGGGCAGGATGTCGGCGTCGAAAGCGACCACGTTGCAGTAGACCCGTCCCGCGAGGGCGACGTCGTGATCGAATTCGCCGGCCCCCAATCGTACCCCGGAGCCGAGACCGTTCGCTCCGGCGACGATGCCGGCGACCTTGTTGTCGTAGGCCTGGCGACATCGGGTGAGGTGGCCGGGGTTGTCCGGATCGATCACGAGAACGGATCCCTTCGGGATCTCGGCGTCACCCGCCTCGGTGATGTCGAAGCCCTCGGCGTAGTCGAGACCCTTGCCGAGCTCGATCACCTTGTTCGTGGTTCCGTACTCGTAGATGTCGACGTGCCCGTAGAACCTCGCCGCGGTGCCCGAACCTCTCGCGATGATCCCGGTCTGGCTGTTCATCGAGGCCTCGGCGACGATCGCCGCGCCGCCACCGGTCGATTCGCAGTAGATGGCGTTGGCGAACTCGCCGTTCGCCTTCGCGTGGATGCCGTGCGCGGTCCCCGAACCCTTGAAGTAGCCGGCTCCGGCCCCCGTGCTCGTGCCGTAGAACGCGTAGTTCGGTCCATCGTGGTTCGAGTAGACGCCGCTTCGGGCATCGCTGAGGGCGGCGATCGCGAATCCGTTGCTTCCCGTGGCGACGAACCAGCCGGCGGCCGCATCGGAGCTCGAGTTGGGGTTGTCGATCACGGCTTCGATTCCGTGACTGCTGATCCCGGTTCCGGTGTTGGTCACGGAGAATGCCGGACCCGTACTCGAGACCGTATCGCTAAAGGGCAGGTCGAGGCCGCCTCCTTCGGGCGCCGGCTCCCAGGTCCCGTTGCCGGAGGCATCCGACGTCAGGACGTATCCGTCTTGCGTCGTGGTGTTCAGCTGCAAGCCGTTCATCTCGACGGTTCCGATGACCTGCAGCTCCGCACCCGGATAGGCGGTACCGATTCCGACCTTGCCCGCGTCGTAGTGGATGTTGTCGCCCGTTTGCTCCCAGAAGCCGCCGCTGCTCGGGACCGGTTGCCAGGTGCCGGTCCCCGTGGCGTTCGAGGTCAGGACGTAGCCGTCCTGGGGAGCGGTGTCGAGCTTGAACCCGTCCATCCGCGCGGTGCCCGCCACGTCGAGGGTGGTCGATGGGCTGGCCGTTCCGATCCCGACACGGTCGCTGAAGTAGCCCCGGCCCACGAAGTAGCCGCCGAATCCCGTGGTGCTGCCCGTCTTCCCGTAGACACCGATGGATGGAGCGATCGAGGAGCTGTTCTCCCCGTAGACTCCATGTCCATCGCTCGAGCGGACCTTTCCGAAAACCCCCCGGGCCGATCCGCTCGGGTTGCCGTTGTAGCCGTAGACGCCTGCACCGTCCGGAGAGGAGCCATCTCCACGAACGCCGTACCCTGCGCCGCTCAGGGAGCCCGACTTTCCGTAGACGCCGAATCCGCCTGAACCGTCCACCTCCCCCCAGACCCCGACGGCCGAGACGTCTTCGGACGTGCTGACGCCCGAGATGATCCGCTCGTCGGGTCGACTCGAGACGACCGTGAGCGGGTAGGTCGGGGAAGTCGTCCCGATTCCGACGTCTCCGGCGGTGTAATTGAGATCCGTCCCGTCGATGTTCCACGGGTTGTCTCCGCCGTGGAGGGCGTGGACGGCGAGCGGGGTCGCCGCGATCGGCTGCCGTGGCTCCAACCAGGTGTAGTCGGTGCCTCCCGAGACATCGACGCCGATCGAGAGGTAGCGCGCGCTGCCGTCGAATGCGTTCTCTCCGAAGTCGAGAAACACGGTGAAGATCCCGTCGACCACCTCGACCATCGTGACCTCACAAGGATCCCCGACTTGGTGTCCGTAGATCGGTGCATCCCATAGCTCGAAGAGAAAGCGGGCCCGGTCGGCATTGACGCCGACCCCGTCGTTGTTGAGCTGTCCCTGGTAGCTGAAGGCCGTGACCTGCGCCGACGCCGTCGTGACGAGCATGGCGGCCAGCATGAAGGTGACGGCGACCAGGAGCGCCGGTGCCGATCGGTTGATTCCACGCATGGAAGTCCTCCTGTCCCTGCGTATCGGACCTGAGTGCTGGTGATCATCCGGTAGGACGAAGATCGGAAGGGAAGCGAACCGTTGGTTCACCCGGACGTCCGGAGACATCTGGAATGCACAGGCTCCCGCCGATCGCTTGCTCCCGGAAAGCCAACGGGTTCGGCGGTTCCTTCGATCAGAGATTCTACTGATCGAAATCTGGATAAGTCATTCGCCGGTCTCTTCGGGAGAACCACCCGCATCCCACCCGATGGAAGCCGGCTGTTCGGTTCGAACATGTCGTACGTCATCGACTGGTTAGGAGCGATCCCGACTTCGACGGATCGGGAGGCGGGACGCGACCAGCAAGCACCGTTCGCGAGGAGAAGGGGGGAAACCGGATCGATGGCCACCGTCGCAGAAGCACTCCTTCATCGTCCCGCCGGTGGGAGCTATGATGAATTGGTTCCCGTGTCCCCCTGGGGAGTCGTGACGCGAACCGAGACGCCACCGGTGGAGGAGATGACGACGGACAACGGCGAAGCATCGCGGCCACTTCCCGAATCGACGATGGGCTTGGTCCAGCGGGCCAAGGCCGGGGATGAAGCCGCACTGCAGATGCTCTGCGCCCGCTATCTCCCCCGCCTTCACCGGTGGGCCACCGGCCGGCTTCCGGGCTACGCCCGCGACCTCCTCGCAACCGACGACCTCGTCCAGGAGACCTTCTTCCAGACGGTGCGCCGGATCGAGGATTTCCGGTCCGACCGAGAAGGCGCCTTCCAGGCCTATCTCCGCCAGATCCTGATGAACCGAATTCGGGATCAGATCCGGCGTCCACACCGGATGCAGCCGATGACCGAAGAGCCCGAGCTCGCGGATCGCTCCGCATCGCCGCTGGAGATGCTGGTCGGAGAGCAGACACTGGATCGCTACGAGAAGGCGCTCGCGCGACTGAGTCCGGAGGATCGAGAGGCGGTCGTGGCCCGCATCGAAATGGCCGGCACCTACAACGAACTCGCCGAAATCCTGGGCAAGCCGTCCGCCGATGCAGCACGGATGGCCGTCGGCCGAGCGCTCGTGCGCCTCGCCAGGGAGATGGGTCATGAAAGCTAGGGACGACTTTCTCGAGGCTCTCGGACTCGAGGCGTCGGACGGGGCGACCACCGACTGGGACGAGGCGCGAGCCTCGGCTGAAGGGCGGTCCGATCGCAAGCTGGTCGAGGATCTGCGAAGCCTCTCGATGATCGCCGACTACTATCGGCGAAGGCGTCGGGAATCCGATCCCAGCGGCTCCGAACCGTGGAGCTCGCTCGAGATCCTCGAGGAGATCGGTCGAGGGAGCTACGGAACCGTCTACCGGGCGCGAGACACGCAGCTCCGGCGTGAGGTCGCTCTGAAGGTCGTTCACGGACCCGAGTCCGGCCGGGGGATCCCCTCCTCGATCCTCGAGGAGGGGGAACGGATGGCGCGGGTGAAGCACCCGAACCTCCTGATGATCCACGGGGCGCAAGTGCATGCGGGGAGAGTCGGCCTGACGATGGAGTTCATCCGCGGGACGACGTTGCATGACCTGATCCAGGATCGGGGCCCCTTGAGCGGTCGAGAAGCGATCCTGCTGGGGTGCGATCTGTGCGGGGCTCTGGCGGCCCTTCACGCAGCGGGCCTGATCCACCGCGACATCAAGGCGCGAAACGTCATGCGGGAAGAGGGCGGGCGGATCGTGCTGATGGATCTCGGAACGGGCATCGACCTCCGCAAGAAACCGGACGTGGAGGAGAGAGGCGTATCCGGGACCCCGCTCTACATGGCTCCCGAGCTTCTTTCCGGCGCATCGGGCTCGGTCCAATCGGACATCTACAGCCTCGGCGTGCTTCTCTACTTCGCCGTGAGCGGGACGTATCCCGTGGCGGCGGAGTCCCCGGAGGACCTGCGCCGGCGGCATGCCCGCGGGGAGCGACGTCCCCTGCGGGACGCGCGCCCCGATCTGCCGAGCGGTTTGATCGCCGTCATCGAACGAGCCCTTGCTCCGGAACCGGCCGACCGTTACCGGAGCGCGGGCGAAATGGAACAAGCGCTCGCGAGCTCGACGGGG
>WJJW01000108.1 GCA_014729455.1 Candidatus Eiseniibacteriota bacterium | reverse complement strand
GTTCGGGGTCTCTGGATCGACGGACGCCAGGAGGTCGACATCAGCTGGAGCGACCGGATGCCCGAGAACCCGAGCCGGGAAAACTACAACGATCGGGCCGGCACCTTCGAGGAAGAGGTTCGCGGATACGAGGTCGGATCGCGCTGGGAGGTCCATCCGTTCGAGGAGCTGACGCTCGCGGCCGAGGGGGAGTTCGGTCGTCTCGAGACCGCGGTCGACGAGGGGTACAACTACAAGGGGAGCCGGCGCGAGCAGGACACCGAGAACCGTTCGCTCCGCGCCGTCGGCGGCGCCGGATACGAGATGTTCGACGGACGGTTCCGCGTGGGGCTGGAGGGAGGGTTTCGTCGAGAGGAGCTCGAGGAGCGGTTCGTCGATTCCGTGGAGGAGACCACCTCCCGGACCGCCGAGATCCGCGTCGGAGTCGAGTGGTTCGTCTCCGAGCAGATCGCACTCCGCGGTGGGTACCGGCGCCTCTCCTGGGACCAGGATCTGGACGCTCCGCGAACCCTCGGGTTCGGCAACGCGGGGACCTTCGGAGTGGGATACGTTCCGGTCGGCGGACTGATCCAGCTCGACGCGGCGATCCGGGTGCTCGATTTCCAGCCGGACTACGACGGAAACCCGCGTTTCGAGCGCTCGGTGTTCGGAGTCTCTCTCGGCGCCCGGTTCCTCCTGTAGGAATTCCCGCGGATGCCGGGTCGCCGCGATCCGGGTCCTGCGGGCGTGGGACGGGTCGGGGCAAGGGGCGAAGCGGCAACACCATGCTGGCTTGGCGGTTGACGGGCTCGCCCCCGTGCGGCAAGATTGTTCGTAGGGGTTGGCGGTCGGGTTCCCATCACGCTCCTCGTCCGAAATCGAGGAAGGGTGGGAGAAAGGAGCGCGAGCGATGAGGGGTACCAGGCGCCTCCAGGGGTTGATCCTACTTTGTGCGGCCGCCCTCGTTCTCCTCCCCGCGGTGGTCTCCGCCCAGGGCACCGCCAGGGGGACGATCACCGGAAAGGTCGTCGACGAGGAGAACAAGCCGGTTCCATACGCCAGCGTGATGATCCTGGGAACCGCGTGGGGCTCGATGACCCGCGCGGACGGCACCTACGAGATCAAGCGCGTCCCGCCCGGGTCGTACAACCTCAAGGTCACCATCATCGGATACTCCGAGTCGACCGTCCGCGACGTCCGCGTCGACGCGCGGGAATCGACGAGCGTCGACTTCACGATCAAGAAGAAGGTCGTCGGGATGATGGACCTCGTCGAGATCACCGCGGCCCGGGAGATCATCGACCTCGATCGGACCGAGACCCGGCAGGATATCAACACGGAGGACATGAAGAACCTCCCCGTCGACGAGGTCTCCGAGATGATCGGCCTGAAGGCGGGGGTCGTCGCCCAGGGCGGCGAGCTCCACTTCCGCGGTGGGCGCGGGGGAGAGGTCCAGTATCAGGTCGACGGCGTGCCGGTTCGCGACCCGCTCGTCGGAGGCGGGGTCAGCCTCGCCGCCCTCGCGGTCGAATCGGCCGACGTGATCATGGGCGGCCTCGACGCGCAGTATGGCAACGCCCAGTCCGGCGTCATCAACTACAAGACGAAGGAGGGGGGCCAGAGCTTCGAAGGGGAGATCTACTACCAGACCGACGACTACGGCCAGCCGGACAACACCTACGACAACCTCGACCGCGTGTTCGTCGGGGTCGGCGGCCCCTCCCCGATCAAGAACCTCACCTACTACCTCTCCGCGGAAGGGACCTGGCAGGACAACTACCCGGCGACGGCCGAGGACCGGCCACGCCGGAAGATCCTGGAGTTCATCTCCGTCGGTGATCGCAAGAACAACAACGTCCGCCTGCAGGGGAAGCTCGCCTATCGGATCGGACCCTCCTACAAGCTGACCGCGGAGATGATCAACAACGACACGAGGCGGGACGTCTACATCCACGCCTGGAGCCGGGAGGGGTACGTCCAGACCTTCCTCGACACGACTCAGACCGGAGAGGTCATCGAGCGACGCGGTCGGTGGGCGCCGACCCAGGTCGACTCGACCTACCAGTACTACAACGCCGCCGAGCACACTCCAAACTACGAGAACCTCTTCCGCCAGGCGAAGGTGGTGTGGACCCACACGATCGACGCCAACACGTTCTACACCCTGAAGCTGTCCCGCAGCCACTTCATCGCGAAGGAGAGCGTGCAGGGGAAGGAGCCTTGGGAGTACGAGGGAGAGAGCGCTCGGGACTTCTACTACAACTACTACGACGGGGAGTCGAGCGACTTCTTCGTCACCCACGGCGACTACGCGGAGTGGTCCCACCGGGACACCAAGGTCCTGACCGGGAAGGTCGACTTCACCAAGAAGCACAAGCGGCACACGTTCCAGGCCGGAGTCGAAGCGGTCTACAACGACATGCGGTTCCTCGAGGTCGACCGGCCGTACCAGACGAGCGTCGACGGGCAGATCGGCGCAACCCGGACCCGGTACCACTACTACAATCCGGAGGGGGCGGCGTACATCCAGGACCGCTGGGAGCACGAGGGGATGGTCCTGAACCTCGGTCTCCGGTACGACGTATTCAGCGTCGGGGAGCAGATCCCGATCAGCGACGTGCGCGAGCGGGTCAAGGAGCAGTTCAGCCCGCGGATCGGGATCGCCTATCCGATCTCCGACCGGGACGTCTTCAGCTTCCACTACGGGCGCTTCTATCAGATCCCCGACCGGCAGTACATCTTCGACAACCGGAACGTGTTCGACGGGAGGGTCCGCGGAAACCCGAATCTGACCAACGAGACGACCGTCTCGTACCAGGCGGGGATCCAGCACCTGTTCAGCGAGCTGGTCAGCGGCCAGTTCAGCGTCTACTACAAGGACATCTTCGGCCTGCTGACGACCGACGAGTTCCCGGTCCTCGGTTCGGTCGGGAACATTCCGGTCTACGTCAACAAGGACTACGCCTCGGCGCAGGGGTTCGAGGCGACGTTGCGCCGGAGCTTCGGGAACAACTTCCAGACCGAGATCAACTATGCCTTCGGCGTGGCGACCGGTGTCGGGAGCGACCCGAACGCGCGGCTCTCGCAGAACTTCGCCTACTTCCCGGTCTCCGAGCAGCCGCTCCCGTGGGACGTTCGCCACACGCTCAGCACGCAGCTCTACATCGCCCGACCGGGGGAGTGGGGCGCCGGATTCGTCTGGCAGTACAGCACCGGGTTTCCGTACACACCGATCGAGCGGACCACGCGCGAGGTGGAGCCGGAGGACATCAACTCGAGGCGTCTGCCGAGCCAGAGCTCGCTCGATATCCAGGCGGAGAAGTACTACACGGTGTGGGGACAGCGCTTCAAGGTGTTCCTTCGGAGTCTGAACGTCCTCGACTCGAAGAACGTCACGACCCTCTCGCCGGGTAACCGATTCGCCGGACCGGCTCTGCAGGGCAACGACTACAGGATCTACTACACGGAGACGGGAAGGGCCGGCGGGGCCTATCTCGATGAGGATTTCAACGGAGACGGGATCGAGGACTTCGTTCCGCTGAACGATCCGCGCGTGTTCGGAGAGCCGCGGACGATTCGGGTGGGCGTCTCGTTCAGCTTCTAAAACCGGGGTTAGAAGGGAGAGAAGCCATGGTTCGGGCCGGAAAGACCACGATCGCGAGCAAGCTCGTCGTCGCCGCCCTGCTCGTGGCGATCGGTTCGCTCGCGCACGCCGCGGAGCCGCCGGGAACACGGTTCGGGCTGCCGGAGACGACCGACCTGTACGCCATCTCGCCGCCCAACATCTTCTACCACAACGTGGGGCTGTTGGAGCTGATGGTGACGAACGTCGGGATCATCGGAAACCCGAACTTCGTCGATTCCTTCGGCGCGGGCTGGAGGGGCGGGGAGTACCTCTACGCCGCGAGCATCTGGTTCGGGGCCATCGCGAGCGACAACCTCCCCTACGTCTCGACCGGAGCCTACCAGGTCGAGCTGCGCCCTTCGCTCGAGGCGGTCGACACGATCTACCCGAGCTACGAGGGGATCCAGAGCGGCAATCGTCCGGGGTTCTCCATCCAGCCGGATGACGACAACGACGGGCTCGTCGACGAGGACTTCCCCAACGGAAAGGACGACGACGGCGACGGTCTGATCGACGAGGATTACGCGGCGATCTCGCAGCAGATGTTCTCCTGCGAGTACTGGGATTACACCGAAGAGGCGATCAACACGTATCCGGAACACCGCCCGCTGAACATCCGGATCCAGCAGGCCAGCTACGCGTGGTCCACCGAGGGGTCGAACGAGTTCGTCGGCTTCGACTTCACGATCTTCAACGACGGGTTCGAGGTGCTCCGGGACGTCTACATCGGATTCTTCGTCGACTCCGACGCCGGTCCCAAGGACGAGCCGGGCTACTACGCGGACGACCGCGGGGAGTTCGTGGAGATCGACACGACGATCGTCGATCTCGCCAACCGGTTCACGTGCAACGAGTGGGACGGGACCCCGCGCTCGTGCAACGAGCAGCGGTTGAAGCTCGACATGTGCTTCATGCACGACGTCCCCGACAACGGAAGCGACGCCACGGGCGGAGACGTCGATGGGTACTTCGGCGGTCTGTTCCTGGGGCACACCACCGATCCGACGGGGGCCGTCGCCCCGGAGGAGGTCGGCGTCCACACGGCGGTCTTCTTCAGTGGATCGGGGGCGTATCCGGCCGGGGACCCGCGGAACGACTTCGAACGCTACGACCTCCTCGAGAAGGGAAGCAAGCCGAACCGCCCGACGGGCGTACCGAGCGACTACCGCTACTGCTTCAGCGCCGGTCCGTTCGCGGAGCTGATTCCCGGAGACCAGCTCTACCTGCAGACCGCCTTCGTCATCGGCAACGGCCGGCGGGGCCTGATCATCAACGCCATCAACGCGCAGCGGATCTACAACGGGGCCTGGCGGGACGTCGACAACGATCCGAGCACGCCGCCGGGGAGCACGGTCGGCCCGTACGGACGGGAGACCTGTCTGTTCCTGCCGCCCGGCGAGCCGCCGCGACAGTGGCGGGATCCGTGCGACAGCCTCGATCCGAATGTCCGGGTGATCAAGGACTACGAATGTCTCCCGGAGAACTACGTCGACAACGACTGCGATTGCTGTACGCCTCTCTATCGAACCAACGAAGAGGAGCTGAACAACGGCTACGAAACGCTGGTCCACTGGGTTGGAACCGTGGCGCCTCCGCCGCCGAGCACGAACATCGACCCGCCCTCCGACCCGTCGATCCGCCTGACGGCGCCGGCGGGCGACAAGAAGGTCCTCCTGGAGTGGGACAACCTCTCCGAGCTCGCGGCCGACCCGATCCAGGGGGTGATCCTCTTCACGGGGTATCGCGTCTGGCGCGTGGAGGGATGGGAGAGACCCACCGGCTCCACCGGACCCGCCCCCGAGGATTGGCAGCTCGTGGCGGATCTGAGCCTGAACCCGCCCGACAGTCTCGGCGAGGACAGCCCTTTCTATCTGGACCGGTACAAGCGTCTGCCGCCGGAGGGACCGGACTCCCTCTACGAGGTCCTGACCGGATCCTCGGATCCCGACGAGGCGGTCTTGTGGTACTACCCGCCGGGGCACTACCAGTACGTCGACACGCTGGGATTGAAGAACGGCATGCTGTACTTCTACGACGTCACCGCTTACAGCGCCTGGGTCGACGACGAGGGACGCTACCAGGAGCTGGCGGGACGCCCTGCCGCGGGGGAGCGGGACCAGGTCGTACCGCGCTGGGAGGCGGCGAGCACGGCCGATGGGATCTACGTCGTTCCGAACCCCTACGTCGAGGGAAGGCAGCCGGCCGGCTGGGATCTCGAGCCGTCCGACAGCGACCCGACGGGGACCAAGGTGGCGTTCGCCAACCTGCCGCGGGCGGACTGCACGGTGAACATCTACACCCTTGCCGGCGACCTCGTGCAAACGCTGCAGAACGACGGCCGGACGAGCGGCAACGGAACGGTCTTCTGGAATCTGATCTCGCGCAACGGGCAGGACATCGTCAGCGGAGTCTATCTCTACGCTGTGGAGTGCAAGGATTGCGAGCCGGGGGTCGGCGGCTGTGGCGATCGCAAGATCGGTCGCTTCACGATCGTCAGGTGAAGGGAGGCATGTGATGCGCGGGGCAACGAAGAATCGGAGGTCACCCATGAGGATCATGGTCGGGGTGCTCTGCCTGCTGCTCGCGATCCCGACACTGGCGGACGCGGCCCAGGAGTTCGAAAAGGTCGGAACGATCGGAGGCCAGTTTCTCAAGATCGGTGTCGGGGCGCGCGCCACGGCGATGGGCTCGGCGTTCGTGTCGGTGGCCGATGACGCGACGGCGATCTACTGGAATCCGGCCGGGATCGCACGGGTCTACAAGAACGTGGTGAACGTCAACCATACTTCCTGGCTGGCGGACATCTCCTTCACGCAGGCCGCGTACGTCTTCCACGTCGGGTTCCTTCCGGGTACGTTCGCGGTCAACGCGCGCAGCCTGTACATGGACTCGCAGCCGGTTCGGACGGTGTTCCGTCCGGAAGGGGAGGGAACCAGCTTCGATGCGGGCGACGTCGCGTTCGGCGTGACCTACGCGCGCTCGCTCACGGACAAGTTCTCCGCTGGGATCTCCATGAACTACGTGCAGTCGACGTTGGCCGACTACGAGGCGTCCGCATACACGTTCGACTTCGGCACCCTGTACGACACGGGATATCGCTCGTTGCGGATCGGGATGTCGATGCAGAACCTCGGCACGCGGATGGAGTTCATCGACGACTCCGTGAAGATGCCGGCGACCTTCCGGGTCGGGATGTCGATGAGCGTGTACGAGGATGCCTCCCACCGGATCCTGTCGGCGGCCGAGTTCAGCCATCCGCCGGACAACAACGAGCGGGCCAACTGGGGCGTGGAGTACGGGTTCAAGGAGTTCTTCTTCGCGAGGGCCGGCTACCTGTTCCAGTACGATCTCGAACGCTTCGCCGCCGGCCTCGGGTTCAAGGTTCCGTCCAGTTTGAACTCGGAAGCGACGGTCGACTACTCCTATCAGGACATGAGCGACCTGGACGCGGTCCATCGCGTCTCGATCGACTTCCGCTTCTAGCCTTCATCCGGTTTCCGGACCGCCCCCGATCACGGGGGCGGTCCCGGAGTGTCGATGTTCCGATTGCTTCCATTGCTGCTGGTGGCCGGTGCGCTGCCGTTCGGCGACGAGGGAGGCGTCCGGCCGTTCCCGGTCGAGGCGGAGGGGGACATCCCGTTCCATCTCGACGGAGCCCGGTTTCTGGAACGCGGGGAGATCGTCTCCGAGCTCTACCTCTCGATTCCCGAGAATCCGCTCACCGAGGCGCCGGATTCGACCGGCCACAGCCGCCTGATGCTGGAGATCTGGTTCGAGGACGCGGATGGGGATCCGATCGGCGGGGCACGGGAGGAGACCTGGGTCCGGCTGTCCGAGTCGCGCGGCGACGGCGCCCCGGTACAGCCGCGGCACCTGCTGAAGCTGCACCCGGAGATCCCCCGGGATACGCGCGCGATCCGGGCGCGGGTCGAGGACCTGTCCGGACAGAAGACGGGGCTGCTCGATCGGATCCGGGGCGTGAAGCCGCACGGAGAGGCGCGGGCCCGGTTCGTCGGGCCGCCGATCGGCTGCGGCCTTTCGGATCTCGTTTTCGCCTGGGATGTCGTCCGTGCCGGAGAAGGGGAGAGACGCTCGCTGCGGGAGAGGCTCCAGCCGAACCCCTCGCGCTTCTTCGGTCTCTACCATACGAACCTCCTGTTCTACCTCGAGCAGTACGGCGAGCCGATCGGTCTCGCCTACGAGATCCAGCGCCTGCCTGGAGGGGAGGTCGTCGCCGCGGGCTCGGATTCCAGCCGTGACGAGGAGGGGAACCGGCATCCCTGGCTGATCGGACAGGATCTCGCCACCTTCCCGGCGGGGACCTACCGCCTCGAGGTCTGGGAGCAGGAGCGCGGCCAGTGTCGGGTCGGCGGGGACTTCCAGATCCTCTGGGAGACCTCCTCCTGGACCCAGGATCGGGAGGCGCTGCGGGACGAGGCGTACGTCCTGCTCGGTCCGAACGAATACGAGGAGACGCAGGGGATGTCTCCGGGAGAGCTGGAGTCGTACCTCGCCGAGCTCTGGAGGCAGCACGATCCGGTCCCCTCCACCGGACGCAACGAGCTGCGCGACGTCTTCGCGGAACGGGTCGAATACGCGAACAAGTTCTTCGGCACCTCGTTCCGGGAGGGGATGCTGACCGACCGTGGGCGCGTCTACATCCGGTACGGTCCGCCCGACGAGGTGACCAAGGAGCTGAACCCCCAGGATCAAGACGTCCTGGCCCGCATCCTGCCGGGTGAGGTCCAAGGCGACCGGCGGGACATCATCCAGAAGCCGGGACAGTACGATGTCCGGGACAACCGGGCTTACGAGATCTGGACGTATCAGGTCCGTGGGGAGCCGCTGTTTCCGGAACAGATGAACCCGGTCCAGAGGACCGGCCTGAAGTTCATCTTTGTCGACGACCTCGGCTATGGGAACATGCGCCTGATCTACACGAACATCGCGGGACCGTTCTAGAACCCGAGGAGGTCCACCGAGATGGAGAAGATGAGCCTCCGCGACGTGGAGGTGGCGGACAAGACCGTACTGGTACGGGTCGACTTCAACGTTCCGTTGAAGGGCGGAGAGGTGGCCGATGAGACGCGGATCCGGGCGAGCCTGCCGACGATCCGCGACCTGGTGGAGCGGGGAGCCCGCACGATCCTCTGCTCGCATCTGGGACGGCCGAAGGGGAAGCCCGATCCGGAGAAGAGCCTCCGGCCGGCCGCGGGCCGGCTCTCCGACCTGATCGGCCGGGAGGTTCGGTTCGCCTCGGACTGCGTCGGCGAAGAGGCGGAGGAGGCCGCGCGTTCCCTCGCAAACGGGGATCTGCTGCTCCTGGAGAACCTCCGGTTCCACGCCGAGGAGGAAGCGAACGACGATGGGTTCTCCCGACGGCTCGCATCCCTGGCCGACCTCTACGTCAACGACGCGTTCGGCAGCGCGCACCGCGCGCACGCCTCGACCGAGGGGGTGACGAAGCATCTCTCCCCGTGCGTCGCCGGCTTCCTGATGGAGAAGGAGCTCGAGTACCTCGGATCGGCCCTCGCCGACCCGCGCCGTCCGTTCGTCGCGATCCTCGGCGGGGCGAAGATCTCGGGCAAGATCGACGTGATGGAGAGCCTCCTCGAGAAGGTCGATGCGCTGCTCGTCGGCGGGGCGATGATGTTCACCTTCCTGCGGGCCGAAGGGGAACGGACCGGCCGTTCGCTGGTCGAGGAGGACCGCGTGGAGACGGCCCGCCGCGTCGCGGCCCGCGCGCGGGAACGGGGCGTCGATCTCCGCATGCCGGTCGACTGCCGCGTATCCGCGTCCACCGACGGGACCGACCCCGGCAGGATCGTTTCGGTGACGGCGATCCCGGACGAGGCGATCGGGGTCGACATCGGCCCGGGGACCCTGGAGTCGTATCGGCGTCTGATCGAGTCGGCCGGAACCGTGGTCTGGAACGGCCCGATGGGGATCTTCGAAGTGACCGCCTTCTCGGAGGGGACCTTCGGCGTCGCGGGGGCCCTCGCAGACGCGACGATGGGCGCGAAGACCGTCACGATCGTCGGGGGAGGCGATTCGGCGGCGGCAGTCGTGCAGGCCGGCCTGGCGGACAAGGTCAGCCACGTCTCGACCGGCGGGGGAGCCTCGCTCGAGTTCCTCGAGGGGAAGGTCCTTCCGGGGGTGGCGGCCCTCACCGACGCCGGGGGCGGCCGATGAGCGCGGCGCCGCGGCTGATCGCCGGCAACTGGAAGATGAACGGGACGATCGCCGAGACAATCGAGCTCTGCGAGGCGCTCCGCCTGGGGGCGGATCGAATCGATCGGAAAATCGAACTTCTTGTGATTCCGCCATTTACGGCTCTGGCAGAGGCGGCCCGCCGGCTCGCCCCGGCGGGCGGCCGGATCGCCTGGGGTGGTCAGGACCTGCACTGGGAACCGGACGGCGCCTTCACGGGGGAGATCTCCGGTCCGATGCTGCGCGAGCTGGGCTGCACGCACGTGCTCGTGGGGCACTCGGAGAGGCGGACGCTGTTCGGAGAGGCGGGAGAGACGCTGCTGCGGAAGCTGCGGGCCGCGTTGCGGCACGCGCTGGTCCCGATCCTGTGCGTGGGGGAATCGCTGGAGGAGCGGGAATCGGGAGCGACGGAGCGGGTCCTCGACGCCCAGCTCGACGAGACCTCGTTCGCCCTGGACCCGGAAGAGGCGCGCCGGGTGGTCGTGGCCTACGAGCCGGTCTGGGCGATCGGCACGGGGAGGACGGCGACGCCGGAGCAGGCGGAGCAGGCGCACCGCCACATCCGCGCGCGCTTCGAGGAGCGGTTCGGGAGCGAGCCGGCCGGCGCGTTGCGGATCCTCTACGGAGGGAGCGTCAAGCCGGCGAACGCGCGGGAGCTGCTCGATCGGCCCGGGATCGACGGGGCGCTGGTCGGCGGCGCGAGCCTCCGGGCCGACGCGTTCCTGGAGATCGCCGTCGCCGCGGAGGGTGCGTGAGGGCTTGACGGACGAGGGAGACCGCGCGTAATCTCATCTCTTGTTCTGTCGTCGAAAGGTTGGATCTGATGTTCTACGGTATTGCGATCGTCCTGCACATCCTGATCTCGCTTCTCCTGATCGCCGTCGTGCTGATGCAGTCCGGCAGGGGAGGCGGGGGTCTCGCCGGCGCGTTCGGCGGAGGGGGCGGCAACCAGACCCTCTTCGGCGGGCGCGGGGCGTCCGGGTTCCTGACCAAGGCGACCTGGGTTCTCGGGGCCTCCTTCATGGTGATCAGCCTGCTCCTCGCCCTCGCCGTCAGCCGGCGGGGCGGTCCGGTGGTGGAGCGGAGCATCCTCCAGGAGAACCCGATCGAGGCGCCGCAGAACGTCCCGCTGGCCCCGCCCGGGACCCCGGGCACCGGGGAGCCGGGTGGTGACCTCCCACCGGCGGAGCCTTCCGAAACCGGGACCGGAACCGGGACCGGGACGCCGGCACCCGGCGAGTCGCCGGAGGGGGAAGGGAACTAGCGACTCTTCCGGCTCGATGAGACGCCGGCCGATGCTTCGCGGAGGTGGTGGAATTTGGTAGACACGTACGTTTGAGGGGCGTATGGGGCAACCCGTGCGGGTTCAAGTCCCGCCCTCCGCAGGGAAAGCGGGCCTCCCGGATCCGGGGGCCCGCTCTTTTCGTCCCCTCGATGCACCCGGCCGGGCCTTCATTCCTCCTCCGGGTCGGACGACACTAGAAGGGGAACGATCGGCTCGGATGCCGCTCGGGAGGGAGCGTGAGAATCATCCTCATCGACGATCATGAGGAGATCCGCGAGACGTTCGGAGAGCTCCTCAGCGAGGAGGGCTACCGGGTGACCTGCTGCGCCACCGGGATGTCCGCCCTGGTGCGGATCGGCGCGGAGCGACCCGACCTGGTCCTGCTCGATCTCAATCTCGGGGACCTCTCCGGGTTCGATGTCCTGCGCACCCTCCGGGCCGATCCGGAGCTCGGGCGGACGCCGGTCCTGTTCATCTCGGGCGTGATCCTCGACCAGGAGCTCCTGCGGGAGCGGACCGGGGATCCCGGTGCCCGCTTGCTGCTGAAGCCGGTCGATCCGGCGATCCTGCTCGAGGAGATCCGGCAGGCGATCGGGGGGGACGGTCGCTAGGCGGAGGAGTCCGATCCCTCCTCGTCGTCCTCCGCATCCGGATCGATCCGTTCCTGTTCCAGCATCGGGACCGCGGCGTCCAGCGCGGCGGTCGCCTCGGCGTACGTCTCCGCCGCCACCCGCAAGCATCGGACCGTCTCTTCGAACCAGAGCGGTCGATCGAACCCCGCAGGCGCGGGAGCGAGAGCGAACCCCTCTCCCGATCGGACAACGACGGGCGGCCAGAGCCTCTCCGCTTCCCGGAGGGCCTTCGCCTCGGCCCGATAGCACGCCAGCGGCGTGTCGAGCCGGTGACCGGTCTGCGCGGACTCCAGGAACGCGACCGCCCAGTCCCGGGCCTCGGCGTAGGAGGAGAGCGCCCGATGAAGGACGTGGCGCACGACGACCCGATCGCGCGCGGTCGCCTCGTCGGGCAGGGCCAATCCGGAACTCCGCATCAGGCGCTCCGCCTCGGCGACGCCCGGCGGCTCCGGTCGGAGCAGCGTCGCGATCCAGGCGCGGTACGCCTCGGTCCCGACCGCGACGCCGGTGTCGTTTCTCCGTGGAGGAACGTCGGCCACCCAGACCGCCCGCCGGAGCGCCCGGTGCATCGACTCCTCCCGGGAGATTCTCCGGTGGGGCGGGATCGGCTCGAACAGGCCGACAGACAGAGGCGGGGAGGGGGCGTCCGGCTCCTCGCGGGGGCAGGGGATCGTCACCGGCTCGGTGACGTGCCGCGTCACCGCCTCGAAGAGCCGGGCCTGTTCCTCCTGCCGGACCCCGATCACGAGGATCTCCTCCCCATCCTCGAGGAGACCGCTGGCCAGGAGCGGCTGCCGGCGGCCGAGCGCCTGGACCGCGAACTGCCACGCCACCGTGGGGGCGGTCTCCCGATACCGCAGCAGCTTCCAGCCGAACGTCTCGCTTGCGACGGCCAGGGGATCGAAGGCGCCCAGCGAGACGACGTCGGCGTCCCAGACGCCGCCCGGCGGGCGAGGCCAGTAGACCCGGAACGCGGCGCCGGAGAGGCCGGCCAGCTCGCCGGTCGTCGTCTCGACGTCCAGGTAGCCGAGCGCCGCGCGGAGCATCTCCAGCGAGTTGCCGAGTCCGTGCCGGAACGGGATCGGCGGAGGGGGCGGCAGACCGGCTGACGGGTTGCGGGCCATCGAGACTCCTGCTTTGCTCGTCGTTCGTGTCGCCATCCGGCGCATGCTTCGGGGCTCGGGAGGAGTCTATCAATCGTGGAACGGGGACGCACGGCGGCGGGAGACGCCGCCCTCATCGGCGTCGCGGCGATCTGGGGGATCACCTTCCCGATCGTCGCCGAGGCGATCCGGCCGGTCGGCACGGCGGAGTTCGTGCAGGCGCGCTTCCTCCTCGCCGCGCTGGCGGTCGGGGCCGCCGCCGCGCGCCGGGGCGGCTTCCGCGCGGTTCTGCCGGGCGTCTCGATCCTTCCCGGTCTGCTCCTCGCCGCCGGATTCCTTCTGCAGACCGAGGGGTTGCGCACGGTCGGCCCTTCGGCATCCGCGTTCCTGACCGGAACCAACGTCGTCTTCGTCCCGATCCTGGCCTCTCTGTTCACCGGGGAGAGGACCACGCCGCGGCGGTGGGCCGCAGTCGCCGCGGCGTTCTGCGGAATCTTCCTGCTGCAGGGGCTGCGGCTACCCGACTCATGGTCCCGCGGGGAAACGTGGACGCTGCTCTGCGCGCTCGCCTTCGCCGGGCAGATCGTGGCGCTGGGCCGCCTCGCTCCGGGACGGGATCCGCTCTCGATGGCGTCGGGCCAGATGATCAGCGCGGCGGTCGTCTTGACCGTGCTCGCGATGGCGGAGACCGGCGCGCCGCTTCCGCTCGAGGCGATCTCTCGCGCCGCGCCCGCGATTCTCCTGACGGGTCTGCTGGCGACGGCCGCCGCGTTCTTCGTGCAGACCTGGGCGCAGCGCCGGGTCCCGACCACGCACGTCGCGATCTGCCTCTCCGGCGAGACGGTTTTCGCCGCCGCGTTCTCGGTCGTCTTCTTCGGCGATGCGCTTCCGGTTCTGGGATGGTGCGGCGCCGCCGCGGTCGCGCTGGCGATCCTCCTGGTGACCACCGAACGGATCCCCTCCTCGCGGGGGGCGCATTGAGATCGATGGCGCCGGTCTGCTAGATTCCGCTCCGGGAGGAGGATGGATGCCGGAGGCCCTGTTCCACTCGCCGCATCTCACGAAGATCTCCTACGGCCCGGGGCATCCGTTCCAGGTCGAGCGGCTGGAGGATCTCCTCGGAATGCTCGGTGCCCTGGAGCTGCTTCCGCCCCCTCCGGTCGAGACCGGGCCGGCGACCCGAGAGGAGATCGCGCGCGGCCACGATCTTGCCTACCTCGACGCGCTCGAGGCGGCCGAGACGCTTCCGCCGCGCGAGACCGTCGCCTGGGGATTCGGAGCCGGGGACAATCCGGTGTTTCCCGGCCTCTGGGAGTCGTGCCGGCTCATCGCGGGGGGGAGCCTGGCCGCCGCGCGGTGGCTCCGGGATCGGATCGAAGAGGGGGAGGATCGCCCGCGCGCGTTCCATCCCGGAGGCGGTCTCCATCACGCTCATCGCGCGCGCGCCGCCGGATTCTGCTACGTCAACGATCCGGTGCTCGCGATCCGGGTGCTCGTCGACGCGGGGCTCCGGGTGCTGTACGTCGACGTCGACGCGCATCACGGCGACGGGGTGCAGGAGGCGTTCTACGCCAGCCGGGCGGTCCTGACCGTCTCGATCCACCAGGACGGGCGGACCCTGTTCCCCGGCACCGGATTCCCCAACGAGAGCGGATCGGGCGACGGCGCGGGGTACGCGGTCAACTTCCCCCTTCTCCCGGGTGCGGGGGACGAAGAGCACCGACGCTTCCAGCGGCTCGTTCTCGAGCCCCTGAAGGATCGGTACCGGCCCGACGTCTTGGTGACCGAGATCGGCGTCGACGCCCTGCCGGACGATCCGCTGGCCCTGCTTGAGTGGAGCCTTTGCGGCCTCGACGACTTCCTGCGCTGGGCGGACGGCACGGATCTCCCCTGGCTCTCGTTCGGCGGGGGCGGCTACCGGCGGTGGAACGTGATCCGCGGCTGGAGCCTCGTCTGGGCGCGGATGCGCGGCCGGACCCTCCCGGAGGAACGGCCCGCGCACGGTCCGGGCGGACCGCTGCCCGAGAGCTGGCCCCGCCGGTTCTGGGACGAACCCCCCTCGCGCCACCTGACCGATCCGCAGGTGCGGAGGGAGCACTTCGACCAGGTCCTGTCGTTCCTGCAGGAGCGGGTCTTCCCGAGGATCGGGACATGAACCGACGTCTGACCCGTCCCCGGCCCGGCCGTTCCGATCTGCGGATCCGCAGCCGGCTGCTCATCGCGTTCGTCGGGCTGGCCCTGGCGCTCTCGGTCGCGCTCACGATCCTGATGGAGCGGACCGCCCGGCGCGGGCTGGAGC
>WJJW01000107.1 GCA_014729455.1 Candidatus Eiseniibacteriota bacterium | reverse complement strand
CTGAACCTGTCGTCGCAGCGCCGGCGCGCCGCACAGCAGGCGAGATCGGCCAAGCTCAAGGCCTGATTCGGCTTCGGGTCCTCCACCCGCTCTGCTACACTGCGAGGTTCGTCCCTGCCTGGAGAGGCCAGGAACCGGGACGGATCTGCGGTTTTCATTCAAGACGAACGTGATGCGCATCTTCCGGATCTTCCTGGTGGCGGCGTCGGCCGCCCTGCTCCTCGTCCCTTCGGCCCGTTCCGAGCCGGCGGCCGGGGTCTCCATGGCCCGGTTGCAGTACGACGGCGGCGGGGACTGGTACAGCAATCCCTCGAGCCTTCCGAATCTGGCGCGCGCCCTGCGGGAGCGGACGCCGGTAGCGGTCGAGCGGACCGAGGAGATCCGGGTGACGCTCCTCGACGAGGATCTGTTCAACTACCCGCTCCTCTACATGAACGGACACGGGAACGTGCGCTTCACGGAGACCGAGGTGGAGCGTCTGCGCCGGTACCTCCTGTCGGGGGGCTTCCTGTTCGCCGATGACAACTACGGGATGGACGAGAGCTTCCGCCGCGAGATGGCGCGCGTTTTTCCCGAGCGACCCCTGGTGGAGGTCCCGTTCGACCATCCGATCTACCACAGCTTCTACTCGTTCCCGAACGGGCCGCCGAAGATCCACGAACACGACGGCAAGCCGTCCCAGGGGTTCGGAATCTACGACGGGGATCGCCTCGCGGTCTTCTACACCTATGAAGCGGACATCGGAGACGGGTTGGAGGATCCGGAGGTCCACGGCGATCCGCCGGAGAAGCGGGAGGCGGCGATGCGGATGGCGATCAACGTCGTCCTGTACGCCCTGATGCACTGATCGAAGACTGATCGAAGACCGAGCGAAGACCGAGCGAAGACCGAGCGAGGACCGACACACCAGTTCGCCCCGACCCGGGAGGGCATCGATGCAGAACGACGAACGCTTCCAGCGGATCCTTTGGAAGGGCTACCGGATCTTCCGAACGCGGCGAATCCTCGAGGCCGCCGTCCTCGGTGGGGCGGTGCTGCTGCCGTTCCTCCTCGGCGCCCTGGTCCTCGGACTGCTCATCGGAGAAGGACGGGTGGGTGCCTGGATCGTGCCGGCGGTCGTCGCCGCCGGGGTCGTCACGGCGGTCGTCCGCGCGGTCCGCTACGGCCTGCGCCATCATCTCTCCTTCGGGGAATTCCTGGTCCAGGTCGAGCGGCGCGGCGGATGCGACCGCAACGAGCTGTTCAACGCGTTGCACCTCGGCCGCGCCGCGCGTGGCTTCGAGGACCCGCTCGCCCGCGAGATCGCCGAGGAGGTCCTGCGGCGGGGGAGCGACACGGCCGAGAAGATCCCGTATCGGCTCCTCGCCCCGATCCGGTCGCTGCGGGCTCCGGTCGGGCAGGCCGCCGGCGCGGCGGTCCTGGTCCTCCTGCTCGGGCTGCTGGCCCCGGGAGCGACGTTGCGGACCGCCGGGCAGGTCCTCCAGCCCGGCTCCGTGCCGGAGCGGGAGGGGGTCCGGATCGTGGTCGAACCGGGGAGCACGACGGCGCCGCGGGGCGGCTCGGTCCCCGTGCGGGCGCGGCTGATCGGGATCGACGGGGAGCCGACCCTGTTCCACCGGGCCGGCGGAGGAGCCTGGCAGCGGAGCCCGATGCAGGCCGACAGCGCCGGCTTCTCGGGGATCCTCCGCGATCTCCAGGCGGAGACCGACTACGCCGTCGGCCTGCAGGGACGCCAGAGCGAGACCTACCGGGTCACCCTGGTCGAGCCGCTCCGGGCGACGGGCTACGAGAAGCGGATCGATCCTCCCGCCTATTCGAAGCTCGCCCCCGAGAAGGAGCTATCGCCCCACGGCTCGATCGCCGTGCTCACCGGCAGCGAGGTGGAGCTGCGCGTCTCGTTGAGCCGCACGGACGCGGAGGGGGTCCTCCGGTTCGAATCGGGGGAGACGCGGTCGCTGGCCCCCGCCACCGAAGGGGTCGCCGCGGCTTCCTGGACCGTCCTCGATCCCGACCGGTACACGGTGGAGCTGACCAGCCCGGCCCTTCCGGGGACGAAGTGGGTCTCCGAGCCGTTCGACGTCGATCCGATCCCCGACGCCGATCCGAGCCTCTATCTCCTCGCTCCCGGCGAGCAGATCGATCTGCCGCCGGAGATGCGGGTCGTCCTGGAGGTCGACTGTGCCGACGACTTCGGCATCACCCGGCTCGATCTCGTGTGGCGGCGCAACGAGGAGGACCGCTCCCGCACGACGATCGCCCGGTGGAACGGGGAGCGGGAAGACCGGGTCCTCTATCCCTGGAACCTCGAAGGGATCGCGATGGCGCCCGGTGATCGGATCGCCTACCGGCTCGAGCTGACCGACAACGACGCGGTCTCGGGACCGAAGACGACCATCTCGCCCGAGTACCTGATCCGGTTTCCGACCGTCGAGGAGATGTACGCCCAGCAGGAGCAGGAGCGGCGCGGCGGGATCGAGGATCTGCGCGAGTCGCTCGACCGCCAGGTCGATCTCCGCGAGCAGCTCGATCGGATGAGCCGAGAGATGCGGACGAATCGGGGCGTCGACTGGGAGCGGAAGCAGGAGGTCCAGGAGTTCCTGGAGAAGCAGGAGCAGGTCCTCGAGAAGATGGATGATCTCGCCCAGGCGATGGACCAGCAGCTCAACCGGATGCAGCAGGGGGAGCTGTTCAGCCCGGAAATCGTCCAGAAGATCTCGCAGATCCAGGACCTCGTCCGCGAGATCCAGAGCCCCGAGTTCCGCCAGCGGTTGGAGCGGCTCCGCGAGGCGATGCAGTCGCTCGATCCTCAGGAGGTCCAGAAGGCGCTCGAGGAGATGAAGTGGACGCAGCAGGAGCTCGAGCGCGGCCTCGATCGCACGCTCGAGATGCTCCAGAAGCTGCTCGCCGAGGAGAAGCTCGACGAGATGATCCAGCGCGCCGAGCGTCTGATGGAGGAGCAGAACACGATCAACTCCGAGATGGACGACGCGATGGAGGATCCGCAAGGCCAGCAGGAGGAACAGGGCCGGCAGGACCAGGCGGCGGCCGACTCGCTCCAGGCGCGCCAGGAGGCGGCGAGCGAGGAGCTGGAGGCGCTCCGGAAGCAGATGGAGGAGCTGCGGGACCTCGCCGGCGAGAGCCACCGGGAGCTCTCCGAGAAGATGGAGGGGGCCGAGGGGGAGCAGTCCCAGGAGGCGCTCGACTCGGCCGGAGAGCAGATGCAGCAGAGCGCCCAGCAGATGCAGAACCGGAACCCGGAGGGGGCGCGCAGCTCCGGGCAGGAGGCGGCCAAGCAGCTCCAGTCGTTCTCCATGCAGATGCGGCAGATGCAGTCGCAGCTCCAGTCGAACCGGACTCAGGAGCTGTCGCGCCGGATGCTGGCGCTCGCCGGAAACCTCGTCGAGCTGTCGAAGGAGCAGGAGGCGCTGGTCGAGAGGGCGAGCGCGCGGTCCACGCGCGATCTGGCGGTGGAACAGGACCGTCTCGGTCGGGCCGCCTCGCACGTGGTCGACGCCATCTACCAGCTCGCGCGGGAAACGCCGTTCATCAGCCCGGCGCAGGCGCGCGCGCTGGGGGAGGTGCTGAACAGCCTCTCGACCGCGACGAACGCCTTCGAGACGGGACGGCGCTCCGCCGGCGCGGCTCTCGGCCGCCAGGCGGAGACGAGGATGGACGAGGTGGTCGCCAGCCTGCTCGAGTCGAACGAGCAGATGTGCAACAGCTCGGCGTCCTCCGCCTGCAACAAGCCCAACCCGAGCAGCATGATGCAGGGTCTCTCGAGCCAGCAGCGAAGCGTCAACCAGGGGATGCAGCAGCTCCTCGGCGAGTCGCAGGGCGGACAGCGGCTCCAGCAGAGCCAGGGCCAGCGCCTCGAGCAGCTCGCCGCCCAGCAGGAGCAGATCCGCGCGGGGCTCCAGGAGGTCGCCGGCTCCCTGGGCGGGCGGCGCGACGTCCTCGGCCGTCTCGACGAGCTCACCGAGGAGATGGAAGAGGTGGTGGAGGAG
>WJJW01000106.1 GCA_014729455.1 Candidatus Eiseniibacteriota bacterium | reverse complement strand
TGTTATGGGCCACTTCTCCATCCGGTCGCGTCTCCCGCCTCTGGATGTTGGGTCACGCGACGCGACGGCGCAAGGCTCAACAGGTGGGGAGCGCCAATGATATACTCGAAAGGATTCGCATACGAGGCCGAACCATGCACCTTCAGGGAGGTCCCCATGCCGCGCCATCTCCTCGCCGCGCTCTCTCTGGTCCTGGTCGCCGCGACCGCGGTCCCGGTCGCCGCCGACACGTTCTCCATCGTCGCCGTCGACCCGTACACGGGTCAGGTCGGAAGCGCCGGCGCTTCCTGCATCTCGGGATCGATCATCATCAGCGACATCCATCCGGACGTAGGGGTGATCCACACGCAGTCGTACTGGAATTCCCAGAACCAGAACTACGCCCGTTCATTGATGGACCAGGGATACTCCCCCGAGGCGATCATCGATTCCCTCGTCGCCAATGACGCGCAGAACAACCCTTCGATCCGGCAATACGGGATCGTGGATCTGGTCGACGGCGGGCGGAGCGCCGCGTTCACGGGCGAAAACTGCCTCGACTACAAGAACCACCTCCTGGGACCGACCTACGCGATCCAGGGGAACATCCTCCTCGGCCCGGAGGTGCTGGAGCTGATGGAGACGGGCTTCTTGACGACCGTCGGGAGCCTCGCGGACAAGCTGATGGCCGCGCTGCAAGGCGCGAACTTCCCCGGGGCGGACCGGCGCTGCCTGGAGGACGGAAAGTCCTCGATCTCCGCGTTCATCCGGGTCGCGAATCCCGAAGACGAGCCCGGCGCCTATCATCTGGATCTCAACGTCAACAACACGGGCCCCGGGGTGGAGCCGATCGACGTCCTCCAAGGGCTCTACGACGAGTGGCGGCTCGAGGCGACCGACGTCGCCTCGGATGGCGGCGATCTCCACCACCGCCTCACCCTGCTGCCCAACCGTCCCAATCCGATCGGAGAGTCCACAACGTTCGTCTTTGCTCTTCCCCGTCCGACCCGCGCGATCCTCGACCTCTTCGATCTCGAGGGACGCCGGATCGCCCGCGTTCTGGACGACCGACTCCCCTCGGGAATGCACCAGGTCGACTGGACGGTGGACGCCCGGCTGGACCCTGGAGTCTATACGGTTCGGCTCCGGACGGAGCAGCGGGCGGTGTCCCGGAAGGTGGTCCTCCTCCGCGATCCGAACTAGCCGCCTCCCACGCTTCGGCGGCTGACCGGCGGATCGGGATCCGGTATACTGGATCGCGCGCGACCAGCACCACTCCCCGTGACTCCCCGCTCCTGTGACCGTCGCGCGCTGGGGTGCTCGGTTTGCCGACCCGAACCCACCCAAGGAGGCCGCAATGAAGCTCCTGCTCGTGTTCGTGCTCGCCCCGTTGTTTCTCGGGACCGCTCTCGCCGAAACGACGCCCGCCGAGGTTCCCGCACCGGTTCCGGTGCCGTGCAATCTCGATTACCCGGTCCATGACTGGGACTTCGTCTACGGAACCCACGGCTTCTACACGATGCCCTGCGACGAGAGCGCGGAGGATGTCTGGGAGTACGGTTCGACAAGCCAGGTTCCGGACGCGCCGCCGTACGTCTGGGGAACCGTCCTGGAGGGCGGGTACCTCAACTCCAGCGGGCACGCGCTGGTCTCGACCTCCTTCTACGTCGGATCGAGCACGTACATGGTCGAGGTCGTCCACTGGATCGAGGCCGAGCCATACGCAGACGGAGGCAACGTGAAGGTCCGGGAGAACACGGAGACCTACCTGATCGAGCCGGTCGGTGGATACCCGGTCGGGGAGATCAGCTCCGACCCCGGCTTCTACGCCCCCTGCGTCGACGGCGAGCCGGGCTGGTCCGGAGAATACGGAGTCTGGCAGACCGACTGCTTCGACCTCTCTGCGTTCATGGGCCGAACCGTGGCCCTCGAGTTCGACTTCGGGTCCGACGAGAGCGCGACCTCGACTGGGTGGTACCTCGCCGCCGTACGGATCGGCTACCCCGCCCCGAGCGGCTCCGTCTGCTGCCACCTCGACGGATCGTGCGAGATCACCGCCGACTGGGAGTGCGAGGAGGCGGGCGGGGACTGGTACCCAGAGTGGGATTCCTGCGATCCCGACCCCTGCCAGGAGATGACCCAGACAGTCTTCGTCGAGATCGGCAGCGAGATCAACGTCGAGCCGTGGCGCGCCTGGCTCGGTCCCGGCGGCGCGAGCGTCCCGCTCCGGCTCGTCGTCCCGCGGACCGTCGAGGAGAGCCAGATCGACTCGGTCGCCTTCTCCTGCTCTTATGACGACGGGATCCACTGGACGTTCATCGACGGGGACGGAGACGGGACCGAGCCCGCGCTCGATACCATCGGAGACGACCCCCCGTGCGGGGACGGCTGGTCAGCGACCTACGTGATCCCCGATCCGATCGTCGACCACGTGGTCCTATTCCGCGCCCTCGCCTTCACCACCTTCGGGGATCCGATCGAGTCGGGGGGCGCGAGAACGCTGGATCCCGCTCCTCCCTCGTTGGGCACGTCGAACCTGGACGACTGGATTGTCTCCGACAATGACACGCTCGGAGTCGAGGTCGACCCGGGGAACAGCCAAATCGAATTCGTGATCATCCACCTCGACTACAAACCGGACAGCCTCTATAAGGAGGTTCCGGGGATTGACCAGCACATCCACGGCGACTCGTATTGCGCTCCGACCGCGGCCGCGCAGTGCTTGAAATACTTCCACAACCACGGGGACTCCGAGATCACGGGCGGGCGCAACGACTATCAGCTCGTGGGGGCGCTCGCCCAGTACATGCGGACCGACGAGTTCCTCTTCGGCACGCGGCCCTCTGACTGGGCATCGGGGCTGGCGGGGTATGTCGCGGACCATGGGGCCGGTTACTCCGTCTCTGACTGGCGTCACTACCTGTGCGACGGCTGGAGCTGGAGGACGAAAGACTGGAAACGGATGCGAGGCGACCTGAACCAGTGCCACGATGTCCTGCTGGGGATCTTCTGGCCGGAGGGTGGCGGCCACGCGTTGACGCTGGACGGGATCATCGGGGAGCGTGCGGAGAGCGAGCGGATCGCCCTGCAGTTCATGGATCCGTGGACGGGCGAGCCCGAGATGGGCGAGCTCGATCCCGGGACCGGCACCCTCTACAACCTGACGGGAGCCGGGAACGGCGGAACCGCGCGGGTCGGGATCACCATGATCGTCAAGCCGCTGGAAGATCAAATCGGCGGCGGGATCCCGGGGGAGCTGCTCTACGACTGGGAGGTGGTCGGCGAGCCGCCCTATCGTTTCGACGTCCCCTTCGACCAGGTGGGCTACCACTCGGTCTACATCACGCTCGTCAACAGCCTCGGGCACTCGCACACGATCCGAAACGTCGTGCAGTACGATCCGACCACCGATGCGCCCGACCGCGGGGATCTGGAGAACGAGCCCCTGCGGCTCGGCCCCTGCATCCCGAACCCCTTCCGGGCGAGCGTCGCGCTCAACTACTTCCTACCCCGTGCCGGGCGCGTCGAGCTGGCCGTCTACGACGTGACCGGCCGGAAGGTCCGCACTCTGATCGACGCACCGAACGGACCGGGGCTCCATCGCGTCACCTGGAAAGGAACCGATCATGCCGGGCGGTCGGCCGCCGCCGGCATCTACTACGTGAAGCTGAGGATCGAGGGAGAGGAGCGGATCGAGAAGATCACGCTGGTTCGCTGATGCCTCAACGGGCGCGTCCGGCGCGCGCGAGGGCCGTGCGCCGGACCGCCTCGTCTCGAATTCTCCGGGGAACGGTGACCGATCCCTCAAGGACCCGCAGACCGCCTTCCAGGAGGGACTCCGCCTCCGCGCCTGCGCCGCGCGCGGCGAGGGCACAGCCGAGAAGATTCTCCGCATACGCCCCGATCCAGGGATCCCGGGGCGGATTCCTCTCGTAGATCGATCGGCAACGAACCAGCAGCGCCTCCGCGCCGCCGGGATCACCTCGATCGAGGAGAAGCGACGCGAGGCCGAGCAGGGAGCTCGCCAGGCGCGGATGCTCCGGTCCCAGGAGCCGCTCGCGCACGTCCAGGGCCCGGCGGTAGAGCGCCTCCGCCTCCTCGTCGCGGCCCCGGTCCTGCAGGACCATGGCAAGGTTGTTCATCCCGGTGGCGACGGCGGGATGCTCCTCTCCGAGCACCCCGCGACGCATCGCGAGGGATGCGCGATAGAGCGATTCCGCGGCGGCGTACCGCTCCTGCCTCCGCAGGACGCCGGCGAGGTTGTTCATGCTCGACGCGATCGACGGATGCTCCTCCCCCAGCACCTGTCGGTAGACCCGCAGCGCCTCTCGATACAGCGGCTCCGCGGAAGCGGGGTCCCCTCTCTGATCGAGCAAAAGCGCGAGATTGTTCAGGCTCGCCGTCGTCGCCGGATGCACCGACCCGTAGACCGCCCGCGCACGCTCCAGCGCTTCGCGCATCACCGGCTCCGCTTCGTCGTACTTCCCCTGCGCCTGGAGAATCGTCGCCAGATTGTTGAGGCTCTGCGCGACGTCAGGATGATCCTCGCCGAGCAGCTCCCGACGGATCGCCAGCGCATCCCGGGCCGGCGGCTCCGCGTCGGCGTGCCTGCCTTGCACCTCCAGCAGTCCGGACAGGTTGTTCAAGCTCGAAGCGACCTCGGGATGTCGGTCCCCGAAGAGCGCGCGGCGCATCCGCAGGGCATCGCGGAGCAACGGCTCCGCCGCGTCGTACCTTCCTCGGCTCTTCAGGAGCAACGCCAGGTTGTTCAGGCTCGTCGCCACCTCCGGGCTCGTCCCCTCGGTCGCGGACCGATTGACCTTCAGAGCCTCGCGGAAGAGCGGCTCGGCGGCTTCGTATTCCCCCTTCTCCCACAACAGGGCGGCCAGATCGCTCAGGCTCCCGGCGACCTCCGCGTTCTCCTCACCCAGCCTCTCGCGCCGGATCGCCAGCGCCTCACGAAGATGCGGCTCGGCTTCGTCGAACCGGCCGAGCGCGCGGTAGGTGTTCCCGATCGTCGTCCGGACCGCCGCCTGGATCTCCGGCTGGTCGGAGAGGCTCGTCTCGAGCCGCCTGCCGGCCTCGTCGAGCACGTCGCGCACCATCACTTCGCGGCCGCGCGCTTGCTCTGGATCGATCGACGCGAGCATCTCCTGGAGGAAGCGATTGATCCGTTCGGCCTTCTGGCCCTCGACGACGGCCCGGTCGCGCTCCGCATCGGCCCTCATCCGTTCCTGCCGCTGGATCCCGAACATCCAGGACATCGTCACGGCGAACGCCGCCAGCACGACCACGAGCGAGACGATGAAGGCGAACGCTCCCTTGTGGCGGGCGATCAGCTTGCGGAGCTGGTAGGCCGCGCTCGGGGGCCGCGCGAGAATCGGCTGGTTCGCGAGGTGGCGCTCGATCTCCTCCGCGAGCGCGTAGGCGCTCTGGTAACGGCGGTCCGGCTCCTTCTCGAGCGCCTTCAGCACGATCGTCTCCAGGTCTCCGCGCACCCAGCGAACGACACCGCTCGGCCGGGCCGGGCTCTCCTGGCAGATCACGCGGATCGCCTCCGGGATCGACGCGCGACCGACGTCGTACGGGTGCACTCCTGTCAGGAACCGGTAGAGGATGATCCCGAGCGCGTAGACGTCGGTCCGCAGATCGATCTCGTCGGGGACGCCGCGCGCCTGCTCCGGACTCATGTACGGCAGCGTTCCCTGGATCTGTCCCTGCCCGGTCACCACGGTCGCGCCGGGCGCGTCGGCGTCGACAATCCGCGCAAGACCGAAGTCGAGGATCTTGATCTCGGGATCCTCCGACCCGATCTCCCCTTCCCCGACGGCGACGATGATGTTCGACGGTTTTAGGTCCCGGTGGATCACACCGCGCTGGTGGGCGTAGTTGACCGCGTCGCAGATCTTGCGAAACAGTGCAAGCCGGTGAAGGATCTCGCCCCTCGACAAGCCGTGCGTTTCGGTGCGCGCCCGCAGATACTCGTGGAGGGGCAGGCCGTGGACCAGCTCCATCGCGAAGAAATGCTGCCCGTCCTCGGTACGGCCTGCCTCGTAGATCGAGGCGATGCCGGCATGCTTCAGCCGGCCGAGCGTCTGCACCTCGCGCTGGAAGAGCCGGACCGTCTGCTCGTCGACGAAGGCGCCCCCGCGGATCACCTTCACCGCGACCCGCCGGCGCGGGTCCCGCTGCTCGGCCTCGTAGACGATCCCCATCCCGCCCTCGCCGAGCTTGCGCAGGATCCGGTAGCCGCCGATCTCCGCGGGAAGATCCGGTGCCGCGGTGGGGGAAGAGTCGGAGGCGATCGTCTCGTCCGGCTCTCCGGGGGAGTTCGGGAACGTGTCTTCGTCGCCCATGGATCATCTGCGCCGGGGGGATCACCCGGCACGAGGAGATCCTACGCTCGAACGGGTCCGATGCCAAATTCCCTCCCGGTGGAGACCACCGCCGGATGCGTCCGCGCCGGGGGGGCTGATTCCCTCCCCACGGACCCTCTATACTCCTGTGTCATCCCGGTCTCGCGAGGAGGGGTTCATGATCCTGGGGATCGTCGTCACCGGTCTGGCGCTGCTCGTGATCGGCTACTTCGTCTACGGGCGCTTCGTCGAGTCGCGGCTCGGCGTCGATCCCGGACGGTCCACGCCGGCCCACACGCAACGAGACGGCATCGACCACGTGCCCGCCCGTCCGGCGATCCTGCTCGGCCACCACTTCAGCTCGATCGCCGGGGCCGGCCCGATCGTCGGCCCGATCATCGCCGCCGCCGCCTTCGGATGGCTGCCCGCGGTCGTCTGGGTGGTCCTCGGCGCGATCCTGATCGGCGGGGTGCAGGACTTCTCCTCGCTCATCGCATCCCTCCGCCACAAAGCCCGCTCGGTCGCGGACATGGCGCGCGAGGAGATCTCCCCGGTCGCCCGGATCCTCTTTCTGCTCTTCGTCTGGTTCACGCTCGTCTACGTGATCGTGGTCTTCACCGATCTGACCGCGGCGACGTTCACGAGCGATCCGGGGGTCGCTTCCTCCTCGCTGATCTACATCGTCCTCGCCGTCTCCCTCGGGCTGCTCGTCTACCGCGCCGGCTTCGGTCTCGGCAAGGCGAGCTTCGTCTTCGTCCCCCTGGTCTTCCTCGCGATCTGGGGAGGCCAGCAGATCCCACTCGAGATCGGTGGCGGCGACCCGAAGAGCACCTGGAGCTTCCTCCTGCTCGGCTACTGCTTCGTCGCCTCGGTCCTGCCGGTCTGGTTCCTGCTCCAGCCGCGCGACTACCTCAGCTCGTTCCTGCTGTACGTCTGCCTGATCGGAGGGATCCTCGGCGTCCTCCTGGGCGGAGGGCGGATCGCCGAAGGGACCGAGCCGCTGCCGGCGCTCCTGAGCTTCCATGACGCGAATCTCGGTCTGCTCTTCCCGGCGATGTTCATCACGATCGCCTGCGGGGCCGCATCGGGATTCCATTCCATCGTCGCCTCGGGCACGACCGCCAAGCAGCTTTCCAGCGAGCGCCACGCCCGGCCGGTCGCCTACGGGTCGATGCTGCTGGAGTCGGTGCTCGCGCTGCTGGCAATCAGCGCCGTGATCCTGATCGGACCGACCGCCGCGAAGGGCCAGGCGCCGACGGTCGTCTTCGGCCACGCGATCGGCCGCTTCTTCGGCGTGTTCGGCATCCCGCAGGATCTCGGCGCCCACTTCGGCGCCCTGGCCATCTCGACGTTTCTGCTCACGACCCTCGACACGTGCACGCGGCTGGCCCGGTACACCATCGAGGAGCTGGCGAGGATCAAGAAGCGCACCCTCTCCACCGTGGTTCCGGCGACCCTGGCGACCCTGATCCTGCCGCTGGTCATGACCCAGGCGACCCTGCGCCTGCCGAACGGATCCCCCGCTCCGGCCTGGCAGGTCGTCTGGCCGGTCTTCGGGGCGACGAACCAGCTCCTGGGGGCGCTGGCGATGCTCGCCGTGACCGTCTGGCTGCGCAACACCGGACGAAGCTGGACGTACGTCGCCGTCCCGATGGCGTTCATGTTTTCGGTTACGCTCGTCGCGCTCGCCCAGCTCGTCTGGCGTTACGGCCTCTCGACGCTGGTCGGGATCATCTCGGGCGCCCTGTTCCTGCTGGCGGTCGTCCTGCTCTTCGAGGCGGTCCGGCAGGTGATCCACGGCCGCTCGCGGGTGCACGCGGCGCGAACCTGAGAGGAGGAGCCCCCATGACACGCGAGACGATCGGATTCCTCGGGACCGGGCTGATGGGATCCCGCATGGCGGGCCGCCTGCTCGACGCCGGCCACCCGCTCGTGGTCTGGAACCGGTCCCGCGAAAAGACCGAGCCGCTCGTCTCGCGCGGAGCCCGGCGGGCCGACAGCCCGCGCGAGGTCGGTGAGGCGGCGGAGGTCACGATCTCGATGCTCCTCGACGAGGATGCGTTGCGGGCGATCCTGGAGGGCGAGGACGGTCTCCTGGCGGCGCTCGGCCCCGGCAGGACGCACGTCGACATGAGCACGATCGGCGCCGAGGCGAGCCGCGCGGCGGCCGAACGGATCGAGAAGACCGGCGCGGGGTTCCTCGACTGCCCGGTCCTCGGCAGCATCGGCCCCGCCGAGAAGGGGGAACTGATCCTCTTCGTCGGCGGCCGGGACGAGGTCGTGGATCGGTGCGACGGGATCCTGTCGATTCTCGGCGCGAAGCGGGTCCGCGCGGGCGCCGCCGGCCAGGCGAACGGGCTGAAGATCGTCGCGAACATGATGCTCGCGCGGATGGTGGAGGCGCTCGGAGAGGCGCTGAGCCTCGGCATGGGCCAGGGGATCCCGGCGGATACGATCCACGAGATGCTCCAGGCCGGCGCCCTCGCCTCCCCGATGTGGGACCGGAAGGACAAGATCCTCGCGGGCGAGCCGCCCCTGCACTTCCCGATCGCCCACATGTGCAAGGATCTGCGGCTGGTCTCGGAGAGCGCGAACCGGTCTTCCCTCCGCCTTCCGGCCCACGACGCGGTTCAGGGATTGTTCGAGGAGGCGGATCGGGCGGGGCACGGCTCGATGGACTACTCGTGGCTCGCCCGCTGGATCCTGGAGCAGAACGGCGCGCTGGACGATTGACGCGATCGACGCGCGGCGCCGGGCCCCGCGCGCTCAGTCGTGCGCGAGGAACGCGTTGCGGAAGCTCTGCCGATCGGCTTCGGGAATCGAGTCGGAGAAGTCGAGCGTGTCGTCGCCCCGCACGTGGATCTCGCCGGTCACTTCGGTCAGGCGGGCGACGTCGCGAAGAGCGCGGCGCTGGCGTGGAGCGATCCGGCCCCGGGCGCGGATGAGTTCCCCCTGCCGGAACGAAAGGACCGCCCCGGTCGCCCGGCGGCGCACCAGCCAGACGACCCCGAATACGACGGCGGCGATGAGGATGAGGACCTCGGTCATGATGAACGGAAACCTTGCGTCGATTCTACGCGAACCGGCATGGCGGGAATCAACCGGTGCCGCGAGCCGCAGGAGGTGCCGACCATGCGCGCGATGATCCTCGATGAGCCCGGACGTCCGCTACGTTTCGCCGAGATCGACGCCCCCTCGCCCGGCGCGGGAGAGATCCGGCTGAAGGTGCGCGTCTGCGGGATCTGCCGCACCGACCTGCACGTCGTCGACGGGGACCTCCCCGAACCGAAGCTCCCCCTGGTCCTCGGGCACCAGATCGTCGGGATCGTCGATGCGGTGGGTCCCGGAACCGACGTCTACGACGTCGGCGATCGCGTCGGGGTCCCGTGGCTCGGTTTCTCGTGCGGACGCTGCTCCTTCTGCCGCTCCGGGCGTGAGAACCTCTGCGACCAAGCCCGCTACACCGGCTACCAGATCGACGGCGGCTTCGCCGATCTCTGCGTCGCCGACGAGCACTTCTGCTTCCCGCTGAACCCGGGGATCCCCGACCTGCAGGCGGCTCCCCTGCTCTGCGCCGGGCTGATCGGATACCGCGCCTACCGGATGGCCGGCGAGGCGCGCCGCCTCGGCTTCTACGGCTTCGGCGCCGCGGCTCATCTGCTGATCCAGGTGGCGATCCATCAGGGCCGGGAGGTCTACGCCTTCACCCGCACGGGGGATCACGCCGCGCAGGAGTTCGCGCGCTCCCTCGGGGCGGTCTGGGCGGGCGGATCGGACGAGGCGCCCCCGGACCCGCTCGACGCCGCGATCCTCTTCGCGCCGGTCGGCGCCCTCGTCCCGGCCGCGCTTCGCGCCGTGGCCAAAGGAGGAACCGTCGTCTGCGCGGGGATCCACATGTCCGAAATCCCGTCGTTTCCGTACACGATCCTCTGGGAGGAGCGCGGGATCCGGTCGGTCGCCAACCTGACCCGGCGCGACGGGGAGGAGTTCCTCGGCCTCGCCCCGAAGGTGCCGATCCGGACCGAGGTCCATCCGTACCCGCTCGAACAGGCGAACCAGGCGCTCGACGACCTCCGGAACGGACGGTTCACGGGGGCGGCGGCCCTGGTAATCGACGATTCCTGAATCCGGGACGAAGTCCACGAAACAGTTCCCTTTGCGATTCCGTCTTATCATAGGATGACCGTCTGGTGCCCGGGGGAACGAGGAGGGAGTATCTCACATGAAATCAATCAGTTGCCTTGGGCTATTCGGCGCGCTCTTGCTCCTGCTCGCCGGCGCGGCCGAGGCCCGGCCCGGCTACTACCGCTTTCCGGACATCCACGGGGATCGGATCGTCTTCAACGCCGAGGGGGACCTCTGGACCTCCCACGTGGACGGCACCGAGGTCCGCCGGATCACGACTCACGCGGGGGATGAGCTCTATCCCCGCTTCTCCCCGGACGGGGAGTGGATCGCCTTCGCCGGGGACTACGACGGGAACCGGGACCTCTACCTGATCCCGGCCAGCGGGGGCGAGCCGCGGCGGATGACCTGGCACCCCGGGAGCGACTACCCGATCGGCTGGACGCCGGACGGCACGGGGATCCTCATCCGCACGTACCGATCGGACCCTCTCTCCTCCGGCCGGATCTTCGTGGTCCCGACCGACGGCGGGGAGCCGCGGGAGCTTCCGATCGGGAGGGCGAACCTGATCGACATCGATCCGGAGAGCGGTCGCTACGCGTTCACGCGCCTCTGGGGTGGGGGGACCTGGAAGCGGTACCGCGGCGGGACGGCTCCGGAGATCTGGGTCGGCCACCCCGACCGCGCCGACTACCGCCGGGTGACCGACTTCGACGGGATCGACCTGTTCCCGATGTGGCACGCCGGAAGGATCTACTTCCTCAGCGACCAGGGCGGGACGGCCAACCTATGGTCGATGGAGCCGGACGGCTCGAACCGGACCCGCCACACCGCCTTCGACGAATGGGACGCCCGGGAGCCCGCGAACGGGCCGGACGGGCGGATCGTCTTCACGCTCGCCGGCGCGATCCACCTCTTCGATCCCGCCGTCGGAACGGAGCGGGTGGTCCCGATCGACCTGCCGAGCGAGCAGACGCTCGCCCGCCGGCGCTACGCCGATCCCGGGGAGACCTTGACCGAGTTCGCCCTCTCTCCGGACGGAGAGCGGGTCCTGGTCGTCAGCCGCGGGGAGATCTTCTCGATCCCCGTCGAGGACGGCGTGACGCTTCCGGTCACGCATGGAAACGGGGCGCGGGAGAGTCGGGTCGGTTTCGATCCGGAAGGGGAACGGGTCGTCTACGTCACCGACGAGAGCGGGGAGCAGGAGATCGTCACCGCCGACGCCTGGGGGCGCGGGGACGTGAAGACGGTCAAGGGAGCCGATCGGAGCGGCTGGCACCATCCGCCGGTCTGGTCTCCCGACGGCGAACGGATCGCCTACGCCGACATGACCCATCGGCTCTACGTGGTCGACGCCGACGGCGGCACGCCCCGCGAGGTCGATCGGGACGAGCATTCCGAGATCCGCTGGTACTCCTGGAGTCCGGACGGACGCTGGTTGGCGTACTCGATGAACAACGAGGTCGTCTACAGCACGATCTACATCTACGACACCGAGAACGACGTCCGCCGGGCGATCACCGATTGGTCGACCGACGACTTCGATCCGGTCTGGGATCCCGACGGCCGCTACCTCTACTTCCTCGGCAACCGCACGATCGACCCGCTGATCGGCGCATTCGACTTCGAGACGATCAGCGTCCAGCCGACCCGGCCGTACATGGTTCTTCTGCGCGAGGACGTGGAGAACCCGTTCCGCGACGTGGAGGGTCTGCCGCCCGAGGAAGAGGAGGACGACGGGGAGGACGACGGGGAGGACGGCGAGGAGCAAGCGGACGACGACGAGGAGGACGAGGAGTCCGACGAGAAGCCGGAGCCGGTCGAGATCGACTTCGACGGCATCGAGGATCGGGTCGTCGAGATCCCGGTCGATCCGGGGACCTACCGGGGGCTCTCCGCGACGGCCGGGCACCTGTTCTACCTCTCCCTGCCCCTCGACGGGCTGGCCGGCGACGAGATCTTCGCCGATCCAGAACCGACCGCCACCCTGATGCGCTTCGACTTCGAGGAGAAGGAGGCGACGCCGTTCCTCCGGAGGGTCTCCGGCTACGAGCTGCAGCCGAAGGCCGAGAAGATCCTGGCGATGAAGTCCCGCGGCGCGCTCTACGTCTTCGGCACCGGCTCGCCTCCCGGCGACGATCTCTCCGACGCGCGCGTCTCCCTCGACGGAATCGTCCTCGAGCTCGACCCGCGGGAGGAGTGGCGGCAGATGTACCACGAGGGGTGGCGCTTCATGCGGGACTTCTACTGGGACGAGGGGATGCACGGCCTCGACTGGGAAGCGATCCGCGACCAGTACGCGACGCTCCTGCCCCGGATCGCCACCCGCTGGGATCTACGGGACGTCATGGCGGAGATGATCGGCGAGCTCTCCACGTCGCACACCTACATCTGGGGCGGCGACGCCGGACGCGAGGTCCCGCGACGCGCCACCGGACTCCTCGGCGCGGCCGTGGCCCGGGAGGGCGACTTCTTCCGGATCGACCGGATCTACCGAGGCGCGCCGGCCGATCGGATCCGCTCCCCGCTGCTCGAGCCCGGCGTCGGCGTCGCGGAGGGGGACTACATCCTGGCCGTCAACCAGCGGCCGTTCCCGCCCGATCTTCCGTTCGAGGCGGCGTTCGAGAACCTGGCCGGCAAGCGGGTCGTGCTCACCGTCAACGATGCGCCGCGGAGGGAAGGATCCCGCCTCGTCGTCGTCGAGCCGATCAGGAGCGAGCGGGGGCTCCTCTACGCCGACTGGGTCCGCCGCAATCGCGAGCACGTCGCGGAGAAGACCGACGGGAAGATCGGTTATCTCCATATTCCGGACATGGGCGGGCGGGGTCTCATCGAATTCAATACCTGGTTCTATCCCCAGCTCGACAAGGAGGGGATGGTCGTCGACTGCCGGTGGAACGGCGGCGGATTCGTCTCGCAGCTCCTCCTCGCCCGTCTGCAGCGGCACATCCTGAGCTGGGACCGGGTCCGCTGGGGCGGCGTCTACAGCTACCCGTACCGCGTGCTGAACGGTCCGTTCGTGGTGCTGACCAACGAGTACGCCGGATCCGACGGTGACATCTTCCCCGCCGCGGTGCAGCTCACCGGCCTCGCCCCGGTGATCGGCCAGCGCTCCTGGGGCGGCGTCGTCGGCATCCGCGGCTTCCGGCAGCTCGTCGACGGGGGCGCGATCACCCAGCCGGAGAGCGCCTGGTGGGACCGCGAGCGCGGCTGGGGACTCGAGGGGCGTGGCGTCGAGCCGGACATCGAGGTGACGAACCTCCCCCAGGAACTCGCGAGGGGGGTCGACGCCCAGCTCGAACGGGGGATCGAAGAGGTGCTGCGGCTTCACGAGGAGAACCCGCCGGAGGAGCCGGAGTTCGGCCCTGCTCCCGATCGCAGCCGCGACGCCTACGAAGACGACGAACCCGAGGGCGAAGCCGAGCGGGAGTAGGAGAGATGCCGGATCGACCGATCCAGACGCGACGCTGCCGGGAGCAAGACCTGCTCCCGGTGGCGCGGCTGATCACACGGACCTTCAACGAACTGCGCACCCGGACCGGGAAGGATCCGATCAGCGACTGGCCGCGCCGCCCGAATCCACTCTTCCAGCACATGCTGCGCACCGATCCGACGCGGTTCCGCTGCGCCTGGCGCGGCAAGCGGATGGTCGGCTTCGCCGGCGCGCTGCTCCGGGGGAAGCAGTGGTACCTCGCGTTCCTGTTCGTCGATCCCCGCTATCAGGACCGCGGCGTCGGCCGGCGGCTGCTGCAAGAGGTCTGGCACGAAGGGTCGGGCGTCAGCCACTCGCTGTCGACGATGGCCTACAACATGCAAGCGGTCGGGCTCTACAGCCGGTTCGGAATGCTGCCGCGGATCTTCTTCACGATGATGCAGGCGCGGCCGGAGCGATTCGTCCGTCCCGGCGCCACCGGCTTGACCGCGGCCGGGGAACTCGGTCCCGCGGATCGGCGCTGGATCGATCGTCTCGAATCGAGAGTCCGCGGATTTTTCCGCCGGCCGGAGTGGGACTTCTGGATCCGGGAAGCGAAGGTCCACCCCTTCCTCTTCCGGCGGGGCCGACGACGGATCGGCTACGGGGTCGTCTCCGAGGGGGGGATGATCGGACCGGTCGGGGTGGAAGAGGAGGCGGATCTGCCCGATGTTCTCGCCGAGACGCTGCGCTGCGCGTCGGATCCCGATCGAGAGCGGCCCTCCGGGTGGCGGGCCACCCTCTTCTGTCCCCATCCCCAGGCGGAGATCTACGCCTCCTTGCTGGAGTCGGGGTTCCGAAACCGCGAGATGCTCCTTCTGATGTCCGATGCCCCGTACGGGGACTTCCGCCGGTACGTCCCCGCGAGCCTCGCCCTCCTGTAAGATCGGGTACAATCGAGGGGGGCGGCACCGGTCCCGCCCGGAGGAGCAGAAGGGATGAAGATCGACTGGGCCACGGCGACCGACGTGGGGAAGGTCCGCCGGCAGAACGAGGACGCCGTGCTCGCCGAGGAAGCGCTCGGCCTCGGGATCCTGTGCGACGGGATGGGCGGACACCGCGCCGGCGACGTCGCCAGTCGACTCGCCGTTCGCGTCTTCGCCGACGAGATCCGCGACCCCTCCCCGCGCGAGGACTGCCTGCAGGCCCAAGCAGCTCCCGAGTCGGTCCAGGCCCTGATCGCCGCCGCCCGCCGGGCGAACGAGGCGGTGTATCTCCAGGCGGAACGGAACGAGGACCAGCGTGGGATGGGCTGCACTCTCGTCGCCCTGCGGCTCCGCGACGACGACGCCGCGTTCGTCTCGATCGGGGACAGCCGGATCTACCTGTACCGCAGCGGCCGCCTGCATCGGATCAGCCAGGACCACACCCAGATCCACATGCTCCGGCAGATGGGGATCCAGCTCGATCCGGCCGAGGCGCAGCAGATCCAGGGGATGCTGGTCCGCGCCCTCGGAACCGAACCGAAGATCGACGTCGACTTCGGCTACGGAGCGGCGTTCGAGGGGGATGTCTGGCTGCTCTGCAGCGACGGACTGACCGACGAGCTGAAGGACGCCGAGATCGAGGAGATCCTGCGCGCGAGCGCGGACGCCGACGCCGCGGCGAAGACGTGCGTCCACCGGGCGAACGAGGCGGGCGGACACGACAACGTCACCGTCTCCATCGCGCGGATCGTCGCCGGCCGGGAGCCCCGGGAGAAGGCGGAGATCCCCCGGCCGGAGACCTGCAGCGAGATCGACGACCAGGATTCGGATCCCGACGGAGAAGGTCTCCTCGATCGGTTCACGCGGCGAACCCGCTGAGCCGGGTCCCGGTCCGTCAGGTCTTCGGTCCGGCCCCCGGATCGGGCGCGGGGCGGTGCAGCGGCGCTTCCAGCGCAGCTTCGGCCCGCTCCTTCGTCTCCTCCAGATGGGCGCGGGTCATCCCGCTCAGCCGCGTGAGGCCGAGGATCCGCCCGCACCGCTCGGCGATCCATCGCAGATCGGCCCGCGCCAGGGTCGTCGCGTCCTCCGGCGTTCCCGCCTCGGGCTCCAGGACCATCTCGACGAGCCGGTTGAGATGGCTGCGCTGCAGGTTCCGGCGGAGGCTGCCGATCTCGTCCCCCCGGACCAGCTCCGACCAGATCGAACCGCGCACCCGCTCGAACAGCTCGCTCATCCGGAAGACCTCTTCGCCCGACCCGAACCGGAGCTCGGAGTCCTGGATCCGGCTCAGCCGGACCGGTGCGAACAGCGAGGAGAGCGAGCGGTTCTGCGCGCTCAGGATCATCCCGTGGTAGGCCGGATCGATCCGCTCCCGCCGCCATAGGGATCCGTTCATCGTCGGCATCCGCTCCGGGGCCAGCTTGTTCAGCAGCGCCGCCGGGATCCGGAAGGCGTCTTCGGACCAGAGCCGCGCCGCGAGCAGGTCGAGCGCCTTGCGCTGCGTGCGGGCCGGGATCGGGATGAACGGGGGCCGCCCGTCCGGATCGCCGATGTGGTCGCGCGGATGGGAGATCCCTCCGACGTACTTCGCGGCGATGAGACCGGCGAGCCGGTACTCCCCGAAGCCCTGCAGGAAGACCGGCCGGTAGCGGGTGTACGACTCTCCCGGCTGGTTCAGGAAGCCGTCCATCGAGTCCCACAGCTCATCGGCGAGATCCATCCTCCCCCGGCACCACTCCAACGGATCGCTGCCCAGGTCCCAGACGGCGGCTTCCGGATCGATCCCGGTCGGTCCCAGCCCGCGGGCGTCCTCGTCGGTCGCGAAGGCGAGCAGCGGCTCGGTGCAGCGGGAGGCGATCTCTTCCAGTCGCTCCTTCTCCTCCTCGGGGGTCGCGGCGCCGAAGGGGCGGTAGCCGTATTCGATCGCCCAGCGGTCGTAGACGCCCGGCTCGCGGTCCCAGTACTCCCCCTGCTCCTCGCCGCGGCGCGCGAGGTTGACGGGGACGTAGTCCATGATCGAGCCGGCGATCCCATGCTCCTCCGTTCGCGCGCGGTCCTGGAGCTGGTCGACGGCGTGGATCGTGCTCGACTTGAAGTTGTGCCGCAGTCCGAGAGTGTGTCCGACCTCGTGGCAGACGAGCCCCTCGAGGTAGGCATCGAGGTACGCGCGCCCCTCGGGGCTGTCGGGATCGAAGAGTCCGCGCGCCCCGGCCAGCCCGAGCCCGAAGGCCGCCTGCCGCGCACGTCCCTCCGCCAGGACGCACCGGTGCGGCGCGGAGTCCGCACCGTCCGGCCCGGCGAGCGGGAGGATCTGGTTGCTCCACTCCCGGTAGACGACCCGCGTGATGTCGGCGGCGATCCGGATGTCGGCGTCGAAGATCTCGCCGGTGAGCGGATCGGCCCGAGACGGCCCCACGGCGTACGACCCGCCCGGCTGGAGCATCCAGCGGATCACGTGGTAGCGGACGTCCGCCGGATCCCATTTGGCCGTGTCCGGCATCTGCTTGACGACGATCGCGTCCCGGAACCCCGCCTTCTCGAACGCAGCGTTCCAGTTCAGGATCCCCCGCCGGAGCGGCTCGCGGTACTCCTCCGGGATCGTGTTCTCGAGCCAGAAGACGATCGGCTCCTTCGGAGGCGAGAGCGCGGCGTCGGGATCCTCCTTCTCGAGTCGCCACCGGTTGATGTAGCGCACGTATGGCGAGTCGAGCCGCGTGTTGGAGTAGTCCTGCAGCATCGTGAGGAAGTATCCGACCCGATCGTCGGCGAGGCGCGGCACGTAGCCCGGTTCGGGACGCTCGACGAGGCTCCAGTGGTAGCGGTGCTGGAAGCTGCGTGCATCCGGGACGGTCGGGACCCTCTGCTTCGGGGTCGAGGTGGAGAAGTCCAGCACGACCTCGATCTCGGTGTTCCGGGGAAACCCCTGGATCTCGTCGACGTAGCTCCCCTCGCGATGGAGCGAGTAGCCGGACTGCGTCTCCTTCAGGCGGAAAGCCACGCCGGCATGATCCTTCAGGAAGAAGTCCGTCGGATCGACCAGGATCGATTCCCGCTCCGGATGCGGCTTGCTGGCGACGTCGAGCACCCCGATCAGGCTGGGGGAGACGCCGCGCTCGATCGCCCGCGCCATCGCCGAGTCTCCGGGCGCCAGGAAGTCGAGGTTCGGCCGGAGCCAGTGGATCTTCTTCCCCTCGCGCCGCAGCACGAAGACGTAGTCGCCGAGCATCGTCCCGTTGTCGAAGAACCAGCCTTCGGCCGCCTCGCGAGTCAGCGCGCAGATGTGAGGCTCCCCGAGCTGATCCGGGGCGATCTCCATGTAGAGCTTGCCGAGATCCCGGTTGCGGTAGAACGGGAACAGGCCGTCGATCTTCTCGCAGTGGCGGATCACGTCCTCGAACGGTTCGAGCCCGTCGTCGGGGCCCTTTTCCCCCTGCGAACCGGAATCGGAGCCGGTGCCCATCGGCAGGAACGAATCGTCCCAGGCGAGCGCCGGGCCGGCGGCGGTGAGCCCGAGAAGGACGAAGAACAGGGCCGAAGCGAAAAGGACCGGAATCGAGCCCGCGGGACGGGCTCGGCGTGCGTCGACGAACATCGATCTGCCTCCTGATGCCGGGCGCCCCCCGGGGATGGAGCGGTCGGCGGCAAGTCTCCCCTTTCGCCGATCGTATCCTCCCGGCGTCGATTCCGGAAGAATCGGTTCGGCGGATCAGGAGGGGGGATCGGCGGCCGGTTTGCCCAGCATCCGCCGCAGGGCCGGCTCGAGGTCCGGATCCTCGAAGCGGAAGCCGGCGGCGAGCGCCCTCTCGGGCTCGACCCGGCTCTCGACCAGGACGGTCTCCTCGGCCATCTCGCCGAGGGCGAGCCGCAGGAGCGCCGCCGGGAGCGGAACGAGCACCGGGCGCCGGAGCACACGCCCGAGGGTCTCGCTGAACGTCCGATTCCGCACGGGATTCGGCGTCACCACGTTGATCGGCCCCTCGAGAGACGGCGTGTCGAGCGCGAACAGGACGAGCGAGCAGAGATCGTCCCGCGTGATCCAGCTCAAGTACTGGCGTCCGTCTCCGATCCATCCGCCCAGAACCCGAAACGGGAGCAGCAGCTTCTCCAAGAACCCGCCGGATGGATGGAGCACGAGCCCGTTGCGCAGGTGGACGACCCGGATACCGGCGGCACGGGCGGGATCGGCCGCCGCTTCCCACCTGGCGGTCATCTCGGCGAGGAACCCTTCCCCGCGCGTGCTCTTCTCGGTGAGGACCTCCTCGCCTCGGGACCCGTAGTAGCCGATCGCCGACGCGCAGACGAACGTTCGGGGCGGCTGGGCGAGACCGGCGAGGGTCTTCGCGAGCAGACGGGTCGTTTCCACGCGGCTGGCGGTGAGGCGATGCTTCTTCGCCTCGGTCCAGCGACCGCTCGCGAGATTCTCCCCGGAGAGATGGATCACCGCATCGAACCCCTCCAGCGCGTCCCGGTCGAGCGCGCCGCTCGCCGGATCCCAGACGATCGTGTCGGGACCCGCGTTGCGCTCGCCGCGCACCAGGCGGACCACCTCGTGTCCCCCCGTCGTCAGGAACGGGACCAGGGCGGAGCCGATGAAACCGGTCGATCCGGAAACGAGAACCCGCATCGTTCCTTGCCCCTTTCTCCCGGCGTGACGGATCAGGTCGCGACGGGTGACCTCGTGACGGTACGCGAAGAGCCGGTGGAACCTCGCCTCCACGATCGGGGCGAGAAGCGGCTCGGACCAGCGCCGGAACGGGAGAGCATACTCGATCCTGTCCTCGAGCACGCTCGCGTCCGGACCGTCCTCCATGAAGCGGTGCACGTGCCGGTAGGACCGGAACGGACCGGAGACCTGCACGTCGGCGAACTGGCGCCCGGGGATCGTGTCCCGGTGCTCGATCCTCCAGATGAACCGGAACGGCCGGGGGCCGACCCGCAGCACCACGCGCGCCCCCGCCGCGATCCCTCCCTCGGCCGAGACGACCTCGACCGGCTCGAAGGGAGGCTTCAACCGGGCGAACGCACCCGGGCGGGCGTGCCAGGCGTACAGCTCCGAGGCCGGAACGGGGATCCGCGCGCGCCGGACGAAGCCGCGCGGTTCGGCGTTCCTCATCCGGACTCCACCCGTTCGCCCGCGGCGACGATTCCGCGGAGCATCCCGCGGAAGACGAGTGCATGGATCGGCCAGAGCGCGTACCAGTAGAGCAGTCCCCCGAGCCCGACCGGATCGAAGATCGCCGTCTGCCGGATCCGGGAACCCTGGCCGTTCGGCGTGACCTCGAACTCGAGCCAGGCGCGTCCCGGGACCTTCATCTCCGCCGCGAGACGCAAGCTCCGGTCCGGCTCGATCCGCTCGACCCGCCACCAGTCGACCGTGTCCCCCACGCGGAGCCGTTCGGGGTGCGGACGGCCGCGACGCACGCCGACCCCGCCGACCAGCAGATCCAAAAAGCCGCGGATGCGCCAGAGGCCGTCGGCGAAGTACCAGCCGGTCTTCCCCCCGATCCGCTGGATCGGCCCGAACGCCCGGGCGGGAGGCTGGGCGGTGTCGATCGCCCGCGAATCGACGATCCGAGACCCGAAGCGGGCCCCGCTCCAGTCGGGCTCCTCGGCGCCGGACGAGAACGCGTCGGACCAGCGAGTCTGCGCGAACGTCCGGTCCTCGTTGCGCAGGGCGCGCGCGATCGCCTCGCGGAGCCCGACCGGCCGGATCGGAAACGCCTCGAGCGCGGCGCGATCCTCGACGACGGTCGGGTGGCGCAGGCTCTCGACGAGCTTCTTGCCGATCCGGGCGGTGAGCGGGGTCACCAGCCCGAGCCAGAGGCTCGACAGGCGGGGCGTGAGCACCGGAACGGGCATCATCCTCCGGCGAAGCCCGCGCTGCCGGGCGTACTCGCGCATGATCCCGCCGTAGGAGACCCGGTCGGCGCCGCCGATCTCGAAGATCCGGCTCTCCGTCGTGGGGAGGTCGATCGCGGCGAGCAGATAGGCGAGCAGATCCTCGATCGCGATCGGCTGCGCCTCGAGCTGCACCCAGCGCGGCGTCACCATGATCGGGAGCCGTTCGACCAGCGAGCGGATCATCTCGAAGGAGAGGCTTCCCGATCCGAGCACGATCGACGCGCGCAGCTCGATCACCGCCGCCCCGCTCTCCTCCCGGAGGATCCGCCCGACCTCCTGGCGGCTGCGGAGATGGGGGGAGAGATCCTCCTCGCTCCGGCCGAGGCCGCCGAGGTAGACGATCCGCTCGACGCCGGCGGATCGGGCGGCGGCGGCGAAGTTGCGGGCCGCCGCCCGGTCGAGATCCTCGAACGAGCCGCTCGTTCCCATCGAGTGCACCAGGTAGAACGCGGCCCCGACTCCGGCGAACGCGCCGGTGAGCGAGTCGGGATCGAGCAGATCGCCGGCGGCGATCTCCGTCTCCGGCGCGACGCGCCCCCGGAGAACCGCGGGCCGGCGGGCGAGGCAGCGGACGCCGCTTCCGCGCCCTTCCAGGATCGACAGGAGCCGGCCCCCGACGTAGCCGGTCGCCCCGGTCAGGAGGATCGGGCGGTCCATCGGATCAGCCACTCCGCTTCGCGTCCCGGATCTTCGCGAAGGCCTCGAG
>WJJW01000105.1 GCA_014729455.1 Candidatus Eiseniibacteriota bacterium | reverse complement strand
GTCTTCGTGGAAGGCGAGCAATCGCTCGTCTATGTGATCCACGCCGACAGCACGGTGCATCGCCGTAATCTATCTCTGGGCACCCGCCTGGCCGACGCGGTCGAGGTCGTGACCGGACTCTCGCCGGGTGACCGCGTCGTCCGCGCCGGCCACCAGAAGCTCTTCGAAGGGGCCAAGGTGATGCCGGTGTCCTCCGGCGAGCCCGTGAATCCCGGCAAGGCGGAGGCGCAATCATGAAGATCAGCGAGCTCTCCATCCGGCGACCCGTCTTCGCCAGCGTCATGAGCTTGGTGATCCTGCTCTTCGGGATCATCTCTTTCACCCGGCTGCCGGTGCGCGAATACCCCGATATCGATCCGCCCATCGTCTCCATCACCACCTTCTACCGCGGCGCGAGCCCCAGCGTCGTGGAGACCGAGATCACCGACGTCCTCGAGGAGCAGCTCTCGACGATCGAGGGGATCAAGACGCTCACCTCCTCGAGCCGGGAGCAGGGATCGGTCATCACCGTCGAGTTCGAGCTCTCCCGGGACGTCGAGGCGGCGGCGAACGACGTCCGCGACCGGGTCTCCCGCGTCCGGGGCTCCCTCCCGCGCGAGGCGGAGGATCCGATCGTCTCGAAGGTGGACGTCAACGCCCAGCCGATCGTCTGGCTCGCCCTCTCCAGCGAGCGCCATTCCGGCCTGGAGCTCTCCGAGGTCGCCGATCGGGATCTGAAGGAGCGGATCCAGCGGCTGCCCGGCGTCGGCAACGTCTTCATCGGGGGGGAGCGACGCTGGGCGATGCGGGTCTGGTGCGACCCGCTGCGGATGGCGGCGTACGCGTTGACGATCCAGGACGTGGAGAACGCGATCCGCCGCGCCAACGCCGAGATCCCCGCCGGAAGGGTGGAGGGATCCGACCGCGAGTTCGCCGTCCGGACGCGGGGAGAGCTGGCCACGCCCGAGGAGTTCGCCGCGATCATCGTCTCGCAGAAGGACGAGGACCTGGTCCGTCTTGGGGACATCGCCGAGGTCCGGGTCGGCGCGGAGGACGAGCGAACGACCGCCCGGTGGAACGGCGAATCGGCCGTCGGGCTGGGGGTGGTCAAGCAGTCGAAGGCCAGCACGCTCGACGTCGCCAGCGCGGTGCGGGAGGCGCTGCCGGAGCTTCGCGCCCTGCTCCCATCCGGAATGCAGCTCGATGTCGCCTTCGATTCCTCCCTCTTCATCCGGGATTCGATCCGCGAGGTCTCCGAGACGATCCTGATCGCGATGTGTCTGGTCGTGCTGGTGATCCTCGTCTTCCTGAAGAGCTTCCGGGCGACGATCATCCCGGCGCTGGCGATCCCGGTCTCGATCTTCGGGACGTTCGCCGTCGCTTTCTTCCTCGGCTTCACGATCAACATCCTGACCCTGCTGGCGCTCGTGCTCGCGATCGGGCTCGTCGTCGACGATGCGATCGTGATGCTCGAGAACATCTTCCGGCACATGGAGATGGGCAAGCCACGGCTCCGGGCGGCCTTCGACGGTGCGAAGGAGATCGGCTTCGCGATCCTGGCGACGACGATCTCGCTGGTCGCCGTCTTCATCCCGGTCGCATTCCTGACCGGCACGGTCGGCCGTCTCTTCAACGAGTTCGGGATCTCCGTGGCCGTCGCGGTCCTCCTGTCCGGTTTCGTCGCGCTGACCCTGACCCCGATGATCTCCTCGAAGATGCTCCGTCCGCTGCGCGGCGCGAAGGACAACTGGGCGAACCGCTCGTTCGAGACGTTCTTCCGGTCGCTCGATTCGGTCTACGAGCGGTCGCTCCGGACGGCCCTGCGCCGGCGGGCGCTGGTTCTTCTCGCCGCCGTGATCCTGATCGTGACGAGCGTGGCGATCTTCCGCGTGCTGCCCAGCGAGCTGGTCCCGGTCGAGGATCGGGGCACCGCGTTCGGAATCGTGATCGCCCCGGAGGGAGCGACGCTCGACTACACGGACCGTTACATGCGCCAGGTCGAGGGACGGCTCCTCGCCGTCCCCGAACGGCGCGGCCTCTTCTCCGCCGTCGGGCTCGGTTTCGGCGGACCGGGACGGGTCACAAACGGGTTCTGTTTCCTCAACCTCAAGCCGCGCGACGAGCGGGAGCGCAGCCAGCAGGAGATCGTCGCCTCGATGTTTCCGCAGCTCATCTCGATCCCCGGGGTGCTGGCTTTCCTCATCAATCCTCCGAGCCTGGGCGGACGGTTCAGCGACACCGGCGTCGAGTACGTCCTGCTCGCCGACGACTACGGGGAGCTGAGCCAGGCGGTCGGCGCGATGATGGGACGCGCCTCGCAGCTCGGCACGCTCGTCAATCTCGACACCGATCTCCGCCTGAACAAGCCGCAGCTCGACATCGCGATCGATCGGGAGCGCGCCGCGCAGCTCGGCGTGTCGGTGACCGAGATCGGGACGACCCTGGAGACCCTGCTCGGCGGGAGGATCGTCACCGATTTCAAGCGCGGCTCGAAGCAGTACGACGTCATCGTCCAGATGAAGCCGGACGACCGGGCGACCCCGGCCGCGATCGACGGCATCTACATCCGCGGGACCGGCGGCCTCGTTCAGCTCGCGAACCTCGTGGAGGTGCGGGAAACGGTCGCCCCGAAGGAGCTGAACCACTTCAACCGGGTCCGCTCCGCCTCGATCACCGCCAGCCTCGCGCCGGGCGTCAGCCTCGGCGGAGCGCTCGACGCGCTCGACGGGATCGCCGACGAGGTCCTCCCGCCCACCGTGAAGCGGGACCTGGCGGGGCAGTCACGGGAGTTCCGGGAGTCGAGCACGAGCCTCTACTTCCTCTTCCTGCTCGCGGTGCTGTTCATCTTCCTCGTCCTCGCCGCGCAGTTCGAGAGCTTCATCCACCCGCTGACGATCCTGCTCTCGGTTCCGCTGGCGGTGATCGGGGCGCTGCTTTCGCTGTTCCTGCTCGGCCAGACCCTGAACATCTACTCGCAGATCGGCTTCATCATGCTGATCGGACTAGTGACGAAGAACTCGATCCTGATCGTCGAATTCGCCAACCAGCTCCGGGACCGCGGGCGGGAGGTCGGCGAGGCGGTCGTGGAGGCGGCGCGTATCCGCCTCCGTCCGATCCTGATGACCTCCTTCGCGACGGTTTTCGGCGTGCTGCCGATCGCGATCGGGCTCGGCGCCGGAGGCGAGGCGCGGCAGCCGCTCGGCGTCGCGGTCGTCGGGGGGATGCTGTTCTCGACCTTCCTGACGCTGATCCTCGTCCCGGTCGTCTACACGCTGATGGCCCGCTTCACGAGGGCGCGCCGGGAGGTCGCGGTGCCGGCGGAGCCGGAGACCCGCCCGGGGCTCGCGGAACCGGAAACCGCGCGCGGTTGATCGGGGCTGACCGCCGGCGCTATTTCACGCCGATCACGTACGCGATCCAGCCGGCCATCTCCTCGATCTCCTCCCTGGGGAGGAACTCGTTGTCCGCGTCGTCCTCCTCTTCGTCCCAGCCTTCCGCGTAGACGATCGCGTCCCGAAAGCCCGCTTCCCGCAGCAGCTCGCGCACCTCGGGAAGCGTCCAGTAGCGCCAGTCGTAGACGAACGCGTCGTCGAACCGCGTTCCGTCTTTGAACTCGAAGTGGATCTTGCAGAGGAAATCGTAGGTGACCGGGTTGAAGCGGTGCTGGTCCCAGATGTAGGTGAACGTGGGGATCTTCCGGCCGTCGGGAGCGATCGCGTCGCCGATCACCCGTTCCTCGATCATCTCCGAGTTCGCCTCGGTCCCGCCGAAGGCGTCGACGAACAGCAGGCCGTCGTCGGCCAGCGCGTCGTGCGCCACGCGGAAGTAGTCGCGCAGCTCGTCGCGCCGCTTGAAGAAGCAGTAGGAGTAATTGAAGGCGATCACCGCGTCGACCTTCGGATCGCGGATCGCGCGCACGTCGTCACAGACCAGCTCGACGCGGGAGGAGTCGTTCCCGAGCGCGGCGACGTGGCGCTGCCTTCCCCACTCGAGGGTCGGACCGTCGAGGTCGATCCCGATCGCCCGGTTCTGCGGATCCAGGCCGACCCACTCGCAAGCGAGCGCCGCAGTCCCGCAGAAATCCTCGCGGAGGAACCGCGCCTTGCGCCCGGTGATCTCGCGGAACGTCTTCCCGATGAACTCGACCTCGAAATCGACGCTCTGCACCGACGCCTCGTAGAGCAGATGACGGTCGGCCGAGTCCGCGCTCAGCGGGATCCGGCTCTTGCGATCCCTTCGTTTCTTGGCCCCCACGCTTCCCCCTCCCGTTCCGTTGATGGCTCGCAGCCGGGCGAACGCGACGCCGGCAAGCCCGGATCGTACCCGGAATCGATGCGGATCGCCACCGTGAGGCGAGGAAGCGGACTCCTTCTTTGGTGCGAGAACGCGGGATCGTGGGCGAATCAGGAGGAGCGGCGGCGGGGGCGGCCGGGCGGGTTT
>WJJW01000104.1 GCA_014729455.1 Candidatus Eiseniibacteriota bacterium | reverse complement strand
CGGCGGCGGCGATCACCGCGTCGAACCGCAGCGGGATCCCGAGGGCGTGCAGGCGGTTGACGATCGCGCGCGCCCGCTCCTCGCGAGAGCCTGCGATCTCCCGCAGGAGGCCGGCGAGTCCGCCGTCGCCCGGATCGATCCAGTAGCCGAGGAGGTGGAACTCCTGCCCCTTCCAGGGGACCGACAGCTCGATCCCCGGAATGAAGTCGATCTCCAGCTCCCGGGCGGCCTCCTCGGCCTCCGCGAGACCGGCCACCGTGTCGTGGTCGGTGATCGCGGCCGCCCCGAGCCCGACCCTCTCCGCGCGACGCAAGACCTCTCGCGGGGAGTAGCAGCCGTCCGATCGGTTCGAATGAGTATGGAGGTCGGCAGAACCTGCCCTCAAATGGGGATCTCCTCCGCGGCGGCCGATCTTCTGGAAGATCGTACCCGGAACGAACGGATCCGTCTAGGCGGAAAGGTCTTAGGCCCGATCCTGGAGGCAGAAGATCTCCTGGCTCCGGCTCCCGCGCGGTTCCCCGATCGTCAGCCGGATCGCCGCGTCGCCGAGGCGGTCCGAGAGGGCTCCGAGGAGCGGCTCCGAGGCCCGGACCTGGATGCTCCGCAGCCGCATCTGGACCCCCTCCAGGCTCCGGTGGTCGACGTGGAGCCAGACGGGGGAGGAGCCGGGGTGCTCCCGCAGCAGCTCCTGGAGGGTCTCCAGGAGGGCGTCGTCGGCCGAGCGATCCAGGGCGAGATGCAGGGTGAGCTGCCCGTTCTGCTGGAGCTCGGAGAGCGGGAGCAGCTCGTCGACCCGGAGCTTCGGCTTCTGGTCCTCCCGCGTCGACACCTGCCCCTTGATCAGCAGCGGCGTCCCCGGTTCGAGGTGGGCTCCGTAGGCGGCGTACGCGTCGCTGAAGACGAGGCACTCGACCGTGCCGGTGAAGTCCTCGGCGGTCAGGAACGCGATCGGATTGCCCCGCTTGTCCTGCCCGCGGCGGATCTGGGCCGGCAGCCCGGCGGCCAGAATCGTCTCCTCGTCGCCGACCGCCTCGAGCCGGTGGAGCGCCGTCACCCCCACCCGCTCCAGGAGCCCGCGATGCTCGTCGAGCGGGTGGCCCGAAACGTAGAAGCCGATCGCCTCCTTCTCGCGGCGCAGCAGGTCCGCCGGGGGCCAGGGCTCCACCTCCGGCAGGGGCGGATGGTTCGCGGCGGTCGCCCCGCCAGGCTCCCCGAACAGGGAGACCTGCCCCATCTCCTTCTCCCGCCGGACCCGCGCCGCCCACTCCACCGCCGAGGGAGCCGCCTCCAGGAGCTGCGCCCGGTTCGTCCCCTCCTGATCCAGCGCCCCGGCGAGGATGAGGTTCTCGATGCACTTGCGGTTCACGCGGGCCGGGTCGATCCGCTCGCAGAAATCGTAGAGGGAGCGGAAGCGCCCTTCTCTCCGCGCCTCCAGGACCGCCTCGACCGCTCCGTGGCCGACCCCCTTGACCGCCTCGAGGCCGAACCGGATCGATCCCTCCTGGACGGAGAAATCGCATTGGGAAACGTTCACGTCCGGAGGCAGGACCTGGATCCCGAGACGGCGCGCTTCGAGCTGGAGGATCATCACGCGGTCCTTGTCCGCCATCTCGGAGGTCAGCGCCGCGGCCAGGAACTCGGCGGGGTAGCGGACCTTCAGCCAGGCCGTCCAGTAGGCGACGAGCGCGTAGCCGGCGCTGTGGCTCTTGTTGAACCCGTAGCCGGCGAAGTGGGCCATCAGCGCGAAGACCTTCCGTGCGCTCGGTTCGGGGATCCCCCGCTCCTTGGCGCGATCGATGAAGATCGCCCCCTGCTCGTCCATGATCTCCTGCTTCTTCTTCCCCATCGCCCGACGGAGCAGATCGGCGTCTCCGAGGCTGTATCCGGCCATCTCGCTGGCGATCTTCATCACCTGCTCCTGGTAGACGATCACTCCGTAGGTGTCGCGCAGGATCGGCTCCAGCCGCGGGTGCGGATACTCGATCTTCTTCTGCCCGTGCTTGCGCCGGATGAAGTCGTCGATCATCCCGCTCTTCAACGGACCCGGCCGGTAGAGGGCGTTCATCGCGATCAGGTCCTCGAGCGCGTGGGGGCGCAGCTTCCGGAGGTACTCGGTCATGCCGGAGGACTCGAACTGGAAGATCCCGACCGTCTCTCCCCGCGCGAACAGGGCGTAGACCTCCTCCTCGTCGAGCGGGATCCGATCGAGATCGATCGCCGTGCCATGATTCGCCTCGATCGCGGCGAGGCAGTCCTCCAGGACCGTCAGGGTCCGCAGGCCGAGGAAATCCATCTTCAAGAGACCGATCTGCTCGCAGGAGCCCATGTCCCACTGGGTGGTCACCTCCCCGTCGCTCGTCCGGTAGAGGGGCAGGTTCTCCAGCAGCGGCGTCGGACTGATCACGACTCCGGCCGCGTGGGTCGACGCGTGCCGCGCGAGCCCCTCGAGGACCTTTCCGGTCTCCACGAGCTGCCGGACCTGCTCCTCCTCCTCGTACCGGCTCCGCAGATCGGGGCTCTGCTCCAGCGCCTCGTCGAGCGTGATCTTCAGCGTCGGCGGGACCGTCTTCGCGATCCGGTCCACCTCGCCGTACGGCATCCCCATCACGCGTCCGACGTCCCGGACGACCGCGCGGGCCGCCATCGTTCCGAACGTGATGATCTGGGTGACGTTCTCGGCGCCGTACTTCTCGACGACGTACCGGATCACCTGGGCGCGGCCGCGGTCGGAGAAGTCGACGTCGATGTCCGGCATGCTGACCCGCTCGGGATTGAGGAACCGCTCGAAGATGAGGCCGTAGCGGACCGGATCGATGTTCGTGATCCCGAGGCAGTAGGCGACCAGCGACCCGGCGGCCGATCCGCGTCCCGGACCGACCGGAATCCCCTGGGAGCGCGCGTAGGCGATGAAGTCCTGAACGATCAGGAAGTAGCCGGAGTACTCCATCCGGTGGATCACGTCGAGCTCGTAGCGGAGGCGACGCTCCAGCTCCTCGGTCGGCTCGCCGTACCGCTCCCGCATCCCGACGTGGCAGAGCGCGTCCAGGTGCTCCGCGAGGTTTCGGTGCTCGGGAGGACAGGGGAAATCGGGCAGACGCAGCTTTCCGAACTCCAGATCGACGTCGCACGACTCGGCGATCTTCACCGAGTTCGCGAGCGCTTCGGGGATCTCGCCGAAGAGCCGCTCCATCTCCTCCGGGCTCTTCAGATAGAGCTGATCGGTCTCGTAGCGGAGCCTCTTCTCGTCGGAGAGGTTCCGGCCCGTTCCGATGCAGAGCAGGGCGTCGTGGGCGGCGGCATGCTCGCGCTCGAGGTAGTGCGTGTCGTTGGTCGCCACCAGCGGGAAGTCGATCTCCCGGGCCAGATCGACGAGGCGGCGGACCGCCCGCTTCTCCTCCGGGATCCCGTGATCCATGATCTCGATGTAGAAGTCGTCGAGAACCTCCCGGTAGAAGAAGGCCGCCTCGCGCGCCTCCTCGAACCGATCGGCCCGGACCAGGGTGTTGACCTCCCCGTTCAGGCAGGCGGAGAGGCCGATCACCCCTTCCCCGTGCTTGGAAAGAAGCTCCCGGTCGATCCGGGGACGGTGGTAGAGCCCCTCGAGGTACGCCAGGCTGGAGAGCTTCAGGAGGTTCTGGTACCCGGTCCGGTTCCGCGCCAGGAGGACCAGGTGGTAGTTGTTGCGGATCGGCGGCTCCGTCTTCCGGTCGTGGCGGGAGCGGGGGGCGATGTAGGCCTCCATTCCGAGAATCGGCCGAACTCCCTGTCGGCGGGCGGAGCGGTAGAACTCGATCGCCCCGAAGAGGTTTCCGTGATCGGTCAGGGCGAGCGCCGGCATCCCCATCTCACGCGCCCGGCCGATCATCTCGTCGATCCGGCAGGCGCCGTCCAACAGGCTATACTGACAGTGGTTATGAAGATGGACGAACGTGGATCCCAATCGCTTTCCCCCCGACCGCCGGCGGACGGGCCGCTTCCCGCCGCATGCGGCGGCAAAATAACACACCTCACCGGGAGCCTCAAGGGAGGCGCGGTTGACAGTCCGCCTCGGCGGTTTCTACACTGCGCCGACGGTGGATCGCGGACCGATCGGGGGTGATTCGTGAAGGGGACGGTCGTCGGATTTCTGTGCCTGGCGCTGCTTTGCACCGCGCTCGCGCCGGGCGCCGCAGCCTCCTCGAAGGAGGAGAAGCTCCTCTCCACCGCGAAGACGACGATCTACGGGGCGCTGCTGGGCGGTCTTCTCGGCCTGGCGACGTCGCTCGTGGTCCGGGAGGGATACGAGGACGACGCGATCCGCTGGGGGGTCGTGCTCGGAGCGTTCGGAGGATTCGCCTACGGCGTGACGGCGCGCGACGAGGACGATCTCGACCTTCTCACCCTCCGCCCGCGCCCGGCTCCCTTCCCCGGGTTCGAGCGGTCTCGATCCGGAGCTCCGGGAACCTTCTTCGGCGGCCCCCGCCGCGGGGGCGGAAAGGACGGATATGGCGGGCAGCAAGAAGAAGCCGGCTTCGAAGAAGCGAACCTCCGAAAGCGGCTCGAAGGAGACGCGGAAGACCGGCGCGCGCAAGAAGGCGACGCGCACGACGAAGACGTCCGCCAAGGCGTCCTCGCGCGCCCCGGAGGGACCGGCCTCCGGCTCGGCTCTCCGCACTGAACTGGAGGAGGCCCGGGAGACGATCCGTCGTCTGGAAGAGGACCGCGACAACCAGGTCGCTCTGGCGGAGGCCGCCGACATGGAGCGCTCGATCCTCGCCGCCCAGCTCGAAGAGTCCCTGGAGAAGCTGAAGAAGGTCGAGCAACGGCCCCCGCAGACACCGCTTCCGGCGCCGCGTCCCGACGAGGAGCTCGATTACGAGGAGGCGGACGAGGAGACCGAGACGGAGGATCTCGACGACGTCGAGGCGATCTACGACCGGCTCGACGATCCTCGGGTCCGGCGGCAGGAACTGGACCGCGAGCGGCTCGATCGCGAAAGCGAAGCCGGCGACGAACCGTACTGGATGGTCTGTCCGAAGTGCGGCGGAGATCTGGAAGAGGTCGAGACCGAAGAGGTGAAGGTCGACCGGTGCGAGAACTGCGCCGGCCTGTTCCTGGATCCCGGCGAGGTGGAGATGCTGCTCAACCTGGGACGGGGCGCCGAAGGGCTCGGCCGGATCCGGAACGTGCTTCAGATCTAGGGCATCGAGAATGCGCCGCTAGCGGCTCCGCGCGACTCCGATCCGCGGGCAGTCGGTCACCACCGCACAGGCCGAGCAACGGGGCGAGAGCGGCGTGCAGATCCGCTTTCCGTACCGCACCAGCAGCTCGTTGTACGAAAACCACAGCTCCGCCGGAAGCCGCTCGCGGAGGATCGTCTCCGTCCGGTCGGGCGTGCGCGTCGAGACGAATCCGAGGCGGTTCGAGATCCGGTGGACGTGCGTGTCGACGCAGAGCGCGGGAATTCCGTGGCCGAGGAGGAGCACCAGGTTCGCCGTCTTCCGCCCCACGCCGGGGAGGAGGAGGAGATCCTCCATCCGATCGGGCACGCGGCCGCCGTGTCGCTCGAGCAGGATCCGGGCGATCCGGCGGAGGGTCCGCCCCTTGGTCCGGTAGAACCCGGCGGGGTAGATCACCCGCTGGATCCTCTCCGGCGATAGCCGCGCGAGGTCCTCGACCCGGGGAGCCAGCGCCAGCAGCCGGTCGGCCGCCGGGAGCGTCACCTCGTCACGGGTCCGCAGACTGATCACGGTCCCGACCAGCACCGCGAACGGGTCGCGCTTGCGGGCGGCGACGCGGGTCATCGCGGGATCGCCGAGACCTTCCACGCGGGAGAGGGCCCGGACCACGCGGCGCATTCGCACCTGCACGGCACGGAGCGCCGCGCCGCGGAGCGTCAAGGCTCGTCGGGCGCGGAGAGCCACCGGCTGCGGATCGCGCCCCAGGAGCGGGCCTCGATCCCGACGACCACGTCGTTCCAGACGTTGCCGAACCGGCTCCAGAGGATCACGTTCGCGTCCCCGACCGCGACGAACCCTCCCCCGGCCCCGCTTCCCGTGTAGCCGACGCCGTAGAGGTCGGCCGACGTGCCGGAGTCGACCGCGGTCCAGTCCTGTCCTCCGTTGCTGTAGAGGATCGTCCCGGCCTCTCCGACGGCGACCCCGTACGTTCCGGAGAACGCCACGTCGTGCAGCCGGACCGATGTGGGGGAATCCAGCCGGTCCCACTCCTGTACGTTCGGGGTCGAGCGGAGGATCACCCCCTCGTCGCCGACCGCCCAGAAGCGTCCCGGAGGCGCCCCGGGGCCGAGGCCGATCCCGTGGAAATCCTCGGTGGCGGCGACGGAGGCGACCTGCTCCCAGGCCATGAGGTTGCTGGAACGGCTCCAGAGGACCGTGCCGGAGTCGCCGACGGCGACGGCGTAGGTCGGGTTTCCGGCGACGGCACGCAAGGTCCGCTCGGTGGGGACGTCGGCCGGATCGGCCTGAAGCCACTCCCCCTCGCTCTGGCTCAGCTTGTAGAGCACCACGCCGCCCTCGCCCACGGCGGCGATCCGGTCGCCCGCGTGGGTGACGCCGTGGAGATCCCGCGACGTCCGGCTGTTCTCCGGGATCCAGCGGGTTCCATATCCCTGCTGGTCGATGCTGCGCATCACCCGCCCGCCCGATCCGACGGCGAGGTATCCCCCGGCCGTCGTCGTCACCGAATGAAACCGCTCGGGGACGTACGGCGGGGCGGAGTACCAGGCCTCGTTGTGGGGCGCCGGCCAGGAGTAGAGCTGCCGGCCGCTGTCCCCCACCGCGACGGCGCTCGTTCCGCGGGAATCGACCGCGAACAGGGCGTCCCGCGCGTACGCGACCGGAGCCGCCGCGCCGATGACCACCAGGATCGCAAGGATGCGGCGCACGCCGTTCATCGGGAATCCTCCCTTTGGGGATCCAGCGTCAGCTTGACCGTCCGGACCCCGTACGGATACACCTCCACGACCTCGAAGCTGATCTCGGCCAGCTCGAAGCGGTCCCCCTCGCGGGGAATCCGCCCCAGCCGGCGCATGACCAGGCCGCCGACGGTATCGTACCGCAGCTTGGGGAGATCGAGGTCGAGCTCCTCGTTGAGATCGTCGATGTCAGTCAGCCCGTCCACGATGTAGACCCCGTCGGAGAGGGCGCGGATTCGCTTCACCCCCACTTCATGCTCATCGGCAATCTCGCCCATGATCTCCTCCACGATGTCCTCCATCGTGACGATCCCGGTGCAGGAGCCGAACTCGTTGACGACCACGACCATCGACTCCCCCCGCCGCTGCATCTCGACCATCAGCCGGTCGATCCGCTTCGTCTCCGGGACGAAGGTGATCTCCCGGACGTGGGGCTCGATCCCCTCGTCGGGATCCGGATCCAGCAGGACGTCGAAGACGTGGACCACCCCCACGATCCGATCGACCCTCCGCTCGTAGACCGGGATCCGGGTGTACCCACGACGTTTCAGGATCGCCCGGAACAGATCGGCGCTCGCCTCCCGCTCGATCGACACGACCGATGGCATCGGGACCATCACCTCGCGCGCGGTCGTCTGCCCGAGCTCGAGGATCGACTGCAGCATCCGCTTCTCCTGCCGGAGCGGACCGGTCTCCCCGTGGACATCCTGGACGAGGACCTTCAGATCCTCGCGCGTGACGATCGTGCTCCTCCGTCCCCCGAACGCCCGGAGCACGAGATTGACGAGTCCGCCGGCCACCGACGAGATCGGGAGGAAGAGAAGATCGAGGGCGAACAGCGGGCGGGAGGCGCTCATCATGATCGACTCGGGATGCGCCCGGCCGACGTTCTTCGGGACGATCTCGCCGAAGACCAGGATGATCACGGTCACGAGGATCGTCGTCGCCGTCGTCGTCGCCGCCGACTGCGAGAAGATCCCCTCCATCACGCTGGTCGCCAGCGCGGCGGCGGCCGTGTTCACGAGCGTGCTGGCGATGAGGATCGTCACGAGGACCTTGTCGCGGCGGTTGAGGATGTCGAGCGTCAGCTCCGCCGCCGTGCGGCGCGCCTTCGCGAGGGAGCGGATCCGGAAGCGGTCGGAGACCAGCAGCGAAAGCTCCGTGCCGCTGAACAGCGCGCTTCCGACGAGGCAAGCCAGGAACAGCAGGAGGTGGACCGAGGTCGCGTTCACTGCCGTGCCTCGTTTTCGACCCGGCGGACCCGGGCACGCTGCACGCGGTGCCGTGTCGCCTCCAGCACCTCGAACTCCAGATCCTTCCAGCGCAGCACGGTCCCCTTGCGGGGAAACCCTCCGTAGAGGGAGCAGAGGAAGCCGTTGACCGTGACCGCCTGTTCGAGGGGCAGGTCGGCCTCCAGCTCGGTGCCGAGATCCTGCAGCGACGCGCGGCCGCGGACCTCGTAGGTGCCGGGCCCGGTCCCGACGATCTCCTCCTCGACCGATTCGTACTCATCGGAGAGTTCCCCGACCACCTCCTCGATCAGGTCCTCCTGGGTCAAGATCCCGACCGTCTCCCCGTACTCGTTGACGACGACGGCGAGCTTCCAGTGCCCCTTCCGGAACTCGTGGAACACCCGGTCGATCGTCGCCTTCTCCGGAACGATCAGGACCGGGCGCATCACCTTGCCGATGTGGTCGGTCGGGGCGAGGAGGAAGTCGCGCGCGGGGAGGTAGCCGACGATCGCATCGACCGTCTTCTCGTAGAGGGGGATCCGGGAGTGCTTCGTCGTCCGGATCAGCTCCAGCAGCTCCTCGAACGGGGCGGTGACCGGCGCCGCGGTGATGTCGACCCGCGGGCTCATCACCTCCTCGGCCGTCGTCCTCGGGAAGTAGAGGATGTTCTGGACGAGACGGCTCTCCAGCTTCGACATCCCGGCGTCCTCGTCGATCTCCTCCAGAACGGCGCGCAGCTCGTGCGGCGTCACGCGCCGGTCCCTCTGGGAAGCCGGCTCCCCCTCCCGGACCAGCCGGAGAAGCCCCTTCGACAGCGAGGTCGCCACCCAGGTCAGCGGCCGGAGCATCTGGAGGAAGGAGTAGAGCGGCAGGGCGGCGGCCCGGCTGACCTGTGCCGGGAAGCTGACCGCGATCGATTTCGGAAGGATCTCCCCGAACAGGAGGATCAGCGCGGTCCCGACGAGGATCGCCAGCTCGACCCCGACCGCCCCGAACCGGCTGATCGCGTAGGAGGCGACGACCGTCGAGATCGCGACGTTCATCAGGTTGTTGCCGACGAGCAGGGAGTTCAGGAGCGCCTGGGGACGGGCGAGCAGGCGCTGCAGGATCCGCGAGAGACGATCCTCCCGGGCTTCCAACTGGCGGATCTGCGCCCGGTTGAGCGAGAACAGCGCCGCCTCGGAGCCGGAGAACAGCCCGGACAGCGCCGTCAACAGCAGGAGGATTGCCGCCGTCAGCATCGCAAACCCGTATCCACGATGCACCTGAGCCTAGGCGAAGGTCCGGGGGCGGTCAAGACGACCCGAACGACCGTTGTCGCCCCGCGCCCCCGCGTGGTAGCGTGGTTCCTTGCGCCCGAACGGACGGGACGAAGGAGGACCGAGTCGATGTTCGAGATGATGCGCCGCAACACCAAGATCATCATGTGGATCACCGCCGCTGCGTTCGTCCTGCTGATCTTCCTGGCGTGGGGCGCGGAATACCAGCTCGGATCCGACACCGGACCGACCCAGGGGGTGATCGGCCGGGTCAACGGAGATCCGATCCAGGGGGCGGCCTACTACGAGCGCGTGCAGCAGGCCCGCGAAGGGTACCGGCAGCAGGGCCAGAACATCACCGACGCGGTCGACGCTCAGCTTCGCCAGGGGGCGTGGGACGCCCTGGTCCAGGAAACGCTGGTCCAGCAGGAGATCGACCGGCTCGGGATCACGGTCACCGACCGGGAGGTGGTCCAGGCGATCAAGGACCAGCCCCTGCCGTTCATCATGCAGGCGCCCGAGTTCCAGACCGACGGGCAGTTCGACTACAACAAGTACCTGAACGCGCTCCGGGACCCCTCCCGGAACTGGATCCAGCTGGAGCGCTACTACCGGGCCGACCTGCCGCGGCAGAAGCTGCAGGCCCTGGTCACCGCATCGGTCAAGGTGAGCGACGCGGAGATCGAGCGGCAGTACGAGAAGGAGAGCACGACGGCGGAGGTCGCCTATGCTTTCGTTCCGGCCGCCCGATTCACGGTCGACCCGGAAGCGGCGGAAGAGGCGGAGCTGCGGACCTACTACCAGGAGCACCGGGAGGAGTACCGGACCGGGCCGCAGGCATG
>WJJW01000103.1 GCA_014729455.1 Candidatus Eiseniibacteriota bacterium | reverse complement strand
GCTTCCGGGTCCGTGGGATGGTCCGCGCGGGCCTCGTCTGCAACGGCTGACCCGCGCCCTCTCCCCGATCAGGGGATCCGGACGATCCGGCGGGTGAGCTCGCGGTCCGCCACCGCCATCCGGACCAGATAGATTCCGGCCGGCGCCTCCACGCCGCGGTCGTCCTTCCCGTCCCAGCGGATCCCGGCCTCCGGAACGGTCCCGTTCCAGAGCGTGCGGACCCGGCGTCCCGCGGGATCGTAGATGCCGATCGTCGCCGGACGCCCGTTCAGGCCGGTTGCGACGAGATCCACCGCGCCGCGGGTCGGGACCGGCCCCGCGCGAAGCTGCAGCGCGGGCACGCTCGTCTCCTCTTCGGCCACATCGGTCGCCGGAGGCCGCACCGTCCACTCGTAGCGCTGGTCGTCGAACGCGAGAGCGGCGTCGGTCACCCGAACGCGGAAGACGTAGGTCCCCTCCTCGGGTGCGGTCCCGGCCAGGCGCCCCTCGTCCGGATCGAGCACGATCCCCGGGGGAAGCGGGTCGAGCGCCTGCCAGACGTACGGCGCGGTGCCGCCGCGCGCCTGGAGGACCTGCTCGTAGGCCATCCCTTCGGTTCCCTCGGAAAGATCCGTGGTCGTGACGTTCAGCGTGTACGCGACGCCGGTCTCCTCCTTCAGGATCCAGTCGTCCGGATCGACCGCGACGGCCGTCGCCGGCTCGGCGTACCGGAACTCGACGTCGAGGTGGTCCGGATCGTTGAAGAACCGTTCCCGGACCGTCCCGCCGCCGGCCAGCGTGATCTCGAGATCGACCGGCATCGGGAAGAAGTCCCACTCGGTCTGGGTCTGCTCCAGATGGACCGCGACCGCCCAGTCCCCGTCCTCCTCGAACGAGTCGAAGGAGACCTCGTAGTGCGGCCGGTTGATCCCGTAGATCCAGGGGACGAAGTACCAGTCGAGGTCCTGCCCGGCGACGTCCTCGACGATCGCCTGGAACTCGGCCGTCGTCGTGGACCGGTACTCGGTGGCCGCGCGATAGGCGGCGAGGGCGTCGAAGAAGACGGCGTCCCCGAGAACACCGCGCAGCATGTGCACCGCCCAGGCGCCCTTGTTGTAGACCGTGTTGCCGTCGAAGATGTAGTCCGGGTCGTAGATCGGCCCGCTCGGGTCGTGGACCGACTGGTAGTCGACCATGTAGGTGCGCAGACCGTCGAATCCGTAGAGGTGCTCGAACCAGAGCGCCTCGCAGTAGGATGCGAACCCCTCGTTCAGCCAGATGTCCCGCCAGTCGGCCGGGCTGGTCATGTCGCCCCACCACTGGTGCCCCAGCTCATGGACGAGGATCCAGTCGTAAGCATGATCGCCGCGGACCAGGTTCGCCCCGTAGCTCGTGTTCGTCTGGTGCTCCATCGCCCCGCCCCAGGGGAAGAGCGAATGCCCGTACTTCTCCTCCGGGAACGGGTAGAGGCCGAACAGCTCCTCCATGGCCGCGATCGCGTCGCCGGTGATCGAGAAGTCCTCCTCCGCCGCCTCGAGCTTCTCCGGGTAGACGAAGTGCTCCAGCAGCAGCGGCTCCTGGCGTCCCCAGTCGTACCAGTCCTCGATCCGGACGTAGTCGGTCGCGGCGATCGACACGAGGTAGGTCGTGATCGGGTAGCGGTGCACCCAGTGGTACGTGATCGACCCGTCCTGGTGGTCGATCGTCTCGGCGAGCAGGCCGTTCGAGGTGGCGATCATCACATCCGGAACGCGGAGGAGCACGTCGAGGCTGTCTGCCTTGTCGTGCGGGCTGTCCTTGCAGGGCCACCAGTTCCGCGCCCCGATCGGCTCGGACAGGGTCGAGATGACCGGAACCCCGTCGTTGTCTGACCAGTCGAACGATCCGATCGGCCGTCCCTGATAGACGACCCGGACCGCGGCGATTCCCCCCTCCGGGATCGAGGGATCGGCGGTGATCTGGAGCAGGTCGGATCCGTGGCTGAACGCGGCCGGGGCCCCTCCGACGAAGACGGAATCGACCTGCATGCCGGTCTCGAAGTCGAGCAGGATCGTCTCGAGCGGTCCGTCGACGACCTCGAAGCGGGCGGTCAGATCCCCCTCGATCCAGCGGCCGTCGACGTCGGTCAGGTCCAGGGCGAGCCGGTAGTAGAGCGCGTCGATCTGCTCCTGGTCGGCCGGGAGGGGCCGGCTCCATGCATCGTGCAGGCCGGCGAACCGCTCCAGCTCGAGCTTCTGGAAGGCGGCGCGCTCGGCCGGGTCCGGGTACGGCGATCCGGCCGTCGCGACCGCCGCGATCGAGACGAGAAAGAGCAGCGTTGCGAAGAGGGGATTGCGAAGCATCGATGCCTCCTGGGTGGGATGCGGTTCCTGCGCCGGTCAGCCGTCAATTGTACCGCATTTGCGGGATTCCGCGCTCAGTCGCGCGGGGCGGGGATCGCCGTCCCCGGATGGGTCGCGTACCACGCAAACCAGTACGCATAGCGGGCGGGGACCGTGACGGGCTCCGAGGGCGGTTCCCGCTCCGAAACGAGGACCGGGTCCGCCGCGCCGGGCGGACCGAGCACGGCGATCCGCTCCTTCAATCCGGGTCCCGACTCGGAAGGAAGCGGCTCGACCGGAAAGCGCAGCAGATCCGAGCTGGAGTAGCTCCCGTATGGATTCCGCTTGTACTCCTTCTTCAGCTGCGGCTCCGGCGCGAGGACGGTCGTTTCGGGATGCCGCCCCTTCCAGGTC
>WJJW01000102.1 GCA_014729455.1 Candidatus Eiseniibacteriota bacterium | reverse complement strand
GTGAACAGGATCGTCCCGTCGGCGGTCGGGGAGAGCCGGTGCGGCTCCGGTCGGGGCATCTCCGACATCCGGGACGCCCAGAAGCTCGCCTCCGCCCCGGCGTGCCGCCGCTCCGGTCCCGGTCCGTCCCGCCGGACGAACGTCCCGGCGCCGATCCCGCTCTCGACCAGCTCCTCCTCGCGCAGGATCCGGTAGGCCGCCACCACCGTCGTCCGATTGACCCGGAGCCGCTCGGCCAGATCGCGCGTGGCCGGCAGTTTCTGGCCTCCGGCCAGTCGATCGGCACGGATCGCGGCGCGGATCGCCTCGGCGAGCTGCGCGTAGAGCGGTTCGGGTCGGGTACGATCCAAATGGATCCCGTCCAATGCCAATTGGTCCTCCAACCGTTCCACCTCTCACCGATGATTATCACCATGGAGGCTGTGATAATGTCAAACGTTTTCTGATTGGAGGCTAAATGGATCGGTCCATTCGGGCGGTTTGGAGATCGTGGCTCGGTTCCGGCGAGGCGGGGACCGTCTTCCCGATCCGGGCTCCGCCGATCACGCGATCCTGCCGGTAGAAGACCACCGACTGCCCCTCGGCGACCGCCGGCTGCGGCTGCGCGAACCGGACCTCCCAGCACCCTTCCCGGAGGATCCGAACCCGGCAGGGCGCCCCCGCGTGGCGGTACCGGATCCGCGCGATCACGCCGTCCTCCTCCAGGAGCGGAGGCGGCGCGAGGAGGTTCCCCCCTTCGGTGACCAGACCGGCGCAGCGCGTCGCCGCGCGCGGTCCCAGCCAGAGCGTCGCGCTCGAGGGATCGATCCGCACGACGTAGAGCCGTTCCCCCGTCGCCGTCCCGGTCCCCTTCCGCTGTCCGATCGTGAACCCGAGCAGCCCGTCGTGACGGCCCAGCCGCTCCCCGTCGACGTGACGGATCGGGCCCGGGCGGCGCATCGGGTGGTCGGCCGGCAGCCGCTCGGAGAGGAACGCGCCATGTCCCCCCGGCGGGACGAAGCAGATGTCCTGGCTCTCGGGTCGGTCCCACGAGGGGATCCCGAGGCGGCGGGCGAGCCGGCGGACCACCGGCTTCCGGACCCCTCCCAGCGGGAACAGACAGCGGTCGAGACGGCGGCGGTCCAGCCCCCAGAGGACGTAGCTCTGATCTTTCTCGCGATCCACCGCCCGGAAGAGACCCCAGTCCGGCTCGTCGCCGCGGATCGGCTCGCACCGGACGTAATGCCCCGTCGCGATCGCGTCGAAGCCCATCCGGTGCGCCTTGTCGAGCAAGGGACCGAACTTCACGTCCGTGTTGCAGCGGACGCACGGATTGGGAGTCCGGGCGCCGGCGTACTCGTCGATGAAGTCGCCGATGACGTGCCGGCCGAACGCCTCCTCCACGTCGACGACCGTGTGCGGGATCCCCAGACGCCGGGCCGAGGAGCGCGCCGCCCGGATCGCCTCGAGGTCGCAGCAAGGGCGCGGGGGGCCCTCGCGGTCCCCGTAGCAGAACAGCTTCATCGTCGCGCCCGCGACCTCGTGGCCGGCGGCACGGAGGAGATGCGCGGCGACGGCGCTGTCGACCCCGCCGCTCATCGCGACCAGGACCCGCAGCCGCTGCCGCGTCGTGGGCGGGAGGCCGACCATTCTACTCCGATCCCGCGGGAACGAGCTGGCGCAGGACCTTGATGCTCTCCGCGGCGGTCTCGGCCGCCTCGGTCGACGGATCCAGCGCGACGACCTTCTCCCACTCCCGGATCGCCTCCCGGTAGATCCCCACGTCGGCGAAGGCGACCCCCATCAGGTAGTACGGCAGCTGGTTGTTCGGCTCCAGCTTCTTCGCCTTCTGGTAGAGGTCGATCGCCTCGCCGTAGCGCTCCAGCGCGTAGAGCGCCTGGCCCTTGTTGCAGAGAACGGTCACGTCGGTCGGCTCCAGCTCCTCCGCCCTGTCGAAGCGCTTCAACGCCGCCTCCGAGTCGCCGTTCTCGTTGAGCACGACGCCGAGGTTCACCAGCGCCTTGACGTGGTCGGGCTCGACGGCGAGGGCCCGTTCGTAGCTCGCGATCGCCTTCTCGCGGCGCCCCTGGTCGTACAGGGCGTTCGCCAGGCGATAATGCAGGTCGGCGTCGTTCGGAGCCTCCTCGAGCTGCTCGAGGAGCGCCTGCTCCCGCTCCACGGGGGTCTGTCCCTCCTCATCGCGTGCGATCGCGACCGTCGCCAGGACCAGTCCGACCAGAGCGAACATCGCGATCCGAATCCAGCATTCCGCGGTCGAAGTCCGCCGAAACCGCATCATCTCCCTCCCCCCGGGATCCGATCCCGCGATCAGATCCGGTACCGCCCGGGATCGGCGCGGTGAGTCTCGATCTGATTCCTGAGATTCTCGAGATCCGGCCGGCCCGCCGCCGCGTGCGCCAGGCGGCGCCCCTCCGCCACGGCGGGACGGTCGAACGGATCCACATGGTACAGCATCGCCGCCGCGATCGTCGTCCACTGGAAAAGCTGGCAGAGCTGGCCGATCGAACCACCCGAGAAGTCGGGCAGCTCGATCCCGACGAGCGGCCGGGCCTCGTCGCGCAGGAGCATCTCCATCCCGCTCGCTTCCAGGGCGACCACCTCGTCGATCCGGCGTCCGTCGAGGTGCTCGCTGCCCTCGATCCGCACGTCCCCCGCCGCGGGGACGGCCGAACGGAACGCCGGCCGGCCGACCCTCACCTGCACGATCCAGAAGTCGCTCGGCCCGTGCAGCAGTCGTTGCAGGAGGGTCTCCCGGTCCCGCGGACCGATCGAATCGATCGCCAGCCCGCCGACCGGAGAGCGAGCCTCTCCCTGAGGCGTGCGGCGCTTCCCGAAGCTCTCGGACCACAGGCGGGAGACCCAGGCGCCGAAGCCGGACAGGGCCTCGGCGAACGACCAGACGGCCGCGTTCGGCTTCCCCTTCGCGCGGTCCATCATCCAGAGGATCCCCGCGAGCGCGAGCGCCGGATTCTCGATCGGCCGGCGTTCCCGGCAGCGCGCGTCGAACCGCTCGGCTCCCGCCAGGATCTCCTCGGGTGGGATCCCGGCGACGGCGGCGGAGAGGAGCCCGGCCGACCCGAGGACCGAGAAGCATCCCTCCTCCCGGGGACCCGTCGCGAGGTGCGTGATCCCGTGCTCCCTCGCGAATCGGGAGAGGACCCCATCGCCGGGCGGCGTGCTGATGACCAGATGGTCCCGCCAGCGGTCCGGCCGCGCTTCCCGGAGCTTCTGCACGAGGATCCGCATGCGGATGACCAAGTCCGCGGGCGGGTCGGCATCACCGATCACGTGATAGACCGTGTCGCCCGGCGGAGCCGTCTCCAGGAGCATTTCGAACCGATCCGGGTCGAGCCCGTCGGAAACGAACAGCCGCGGGCCGCCGCGACGCGACACCGGAAGGAGGTTCATCAGCTCCGGGAAACGCAGGTCGTGGAACAGCCGGGCCGAGGCCGCGGGTCCGCCCGGCGCCACGGCGACGAACCCGTCGAAGGAACGGCAATGATCCGCGATCGCCCGGAGCCGCTCGATCCCCGGAAGGCGGGGAGTTCGTTCGAGCGGTTCCAGCACCCCGTCGATGCGCATCCGGCGCATCTCGTCGGCCACCCGCTCGAGGTCCGGGCCCGCGCGTTCCCAGTCGACCGGGCTCAGCCCGTGGCTCGGTCCGATCTCCTCGGCGCGGATCCCGGTCAGATCGAGACATAGATCGGGCGCCGGGGCGCCGCCGGCTGGGGGAATCGCCGGCGCGGAACGTTCGGTCTGCATCTCTCCTCCTCGGTTCTTCATCCGGTCGGCCTCCGCGGGCGGTTTCGATCCAAGGATAGGAAGTACGCCTCGATGTCGGAGAAGTCGCCCGGCGGACGTTCCCGCCCGGGTTCGCCGCTCCGTGTCCTGCGCCGCAGCCGTGTGAACACCGCGCGCGGCGTCGTCCAGACGACCCGTTCGGGAAGCCGTTCGACCAGCGCGCGGTCGTTCGTCACGACCGCCGCGACGACCTCGGGCTCCCTCCGGAGGAGCCGGGCCGTCACCCGGAGAATCCGATCATCGGCCTCCTCCGGCGGATCGCTGTACTGCGTCCGGAGACTCCGCCCGCGGCGTGCGTCCGGATCCCGCTCGATCCGATTCCCATCGTAGACGACCAGAATCCGATTGCGGGTGCGCGCGATCAGGCGTTCGAGCATCGCCTCCAGGCGCCGCCGCGCCTCGCGCCGCTCGCCTCCCCGTTGCAGGGTTTCGAGGAGCGGGTGCGCGAAGATCACGTTGTGCCCGTCGACGATCCACTCGATCCGTCCCGGGCCCCTCGGCCATCCAGACTTCCGCATTCGGTCTCCATCCGTCCGACCTCTTCATCGTAGCGCGTTCCCCTCCGAGGATCAGCGGAGGAACGGAACCGGAGCGAGCCGAACGGCTTGGAGGGAACCTGCATCCGCAGGTTCCCTCCCTCCGCACCGGCGCGGTCTCGAGGGGCATGGAGATCCGCGCGCGGCGCAGCCGAACCGTGTTTCGCTACGGCCTCGAGCAGATCGCCTTCCACCGTCCCTCGAAGAAGCCGCGTCCCGCTCCCGGAGCGGCCACCCAGGCTCCCTTCACGCTCCCGGCCACCCTCTCGTTCTGGTCGATCCATTCGCCGTTGAAGGTCCCGTGGTGACGTTCCGGATGGTCCGGATCGCTCGATCCGAGGATTCGCTCGCGGTTCCACGTTCCCCGCAGGATCCCGCGGAAGGTGCCGTCGAGGTCGATGTACTTGCCGTAGAAGACCTCGCGTCCCTGACCGTTCACGCCATGGAAGCCGCGCACGTACCCGGCGACCCGGCCGTCCGCGCTGACCCAGCGGCCGCGGAAGACGCCGCGCTCCTCTTCGGGATTCTCCGGCACGAGCCAGGTTCCTCCGATGAACCCGCGCCCGCAAACCTCCGGGCGGGCGAGGAACGACCGGAGAACGAACTTGTTGCCGGCGTCGTCGACCGTCTCCTCGAAGTCGAGCTCGGCGAGATCGTTGACGGCGAACTCCCAGACGTGGGTACCGGCCTCGATGACCAGGGTGTCGTCCTCCCCGTCCTCTTCCCCTTCGAAGGGCTGGTACACGACGATCCGGAGACCGTCGTAGCTGACCGTCGTGTGGCTCACCCAGGCGATCTCCGTCCGGTCGGTGCGGGGCCGGACGATGTGGTCGCCCCGCTCGAAGGCCACCGTCGAACGGAGCAGGACGCCCCCTCGGTCGACGCGAAGCGCACCGCTCCAGTCCGTGACCGGGACGTCCGGATCCAGCAGAGAGTCGGCCATCGATGGATCCCGGGCCATCATCCCCCAGAGGATCGTGACGACGTAGGCATGGACGGAGTCGGCGTCGGCGTGCCGCCAGCGCGCGATCTTCGGATCGTCTCCCATCGCGTCGTCGTACGGCGACTCCTCTCCGGCGCTCTCGGCGAGATCCGGATCGCCGAATGCGGGGAGCTCGTCCTGGGTGGTGTATCCGCCGAGCGGATCATCCAGGTCCGGAACCTCGGTCTGGGAGTCGCCCGGCCCCGGTCCGGTCGTCTCCTCGCTGCATCCGGCCGCCAGGAGACCGATGACCGCGAGGGCCAGAACCAGTGGAACCATCCAGCGCTCTGCTTTCATTTTCGCACCCCCTTCTGGGCTGCCCCTCTCGATTGGGTGTCGGGTCCTCCGCGCCGTTCGCGCGGAACCGGAACCCCGTGTCGGATCGCTCCTACACATATCCAGAGACGTGCCAGCCCGCAGAAACTTTCGAGGCGATTCCCTACTTGTTGCCAGGCTTCGCGTTCCGGGATCTGGGCGAGGCGCGCTCCCACCCGGGTGGGGTCGCGTGCCGGAGACGCAGTGTCCCAAACGGTACAGCCCGCGCGCGCACTGTACCGTCCGGGCGAGTAGCCGGCCGGTGGCCGTTGTGGCACTCTCCCTCCATGATTCCGATCCGGGACGAGAACCCGACCCGATCCCGCGCCTGGATGACCTTGCTGTTGATCCTGGTCAACGTCGGGATCTCGCTGCTGCAGTGGCTCCTTCCCGGCTCCGAATCCGAGCGGCTCCTGCTCACGGCGGCCCTCATCCCCGCCCGGCTGACCGGTCTGCTGGAGGTTCCCGGGCTCCCGGCCCCGCTCACCCTCCTCAGCTCCCAGTTCCTGCACGGGGGGTTCCTTCACCTGGCGGGAAACATGCTCTTCCTCTGGATTTTCGGGAACAACGTCGAAGACGAGCTGGGATCGCTCCGCTTCCTGGTCTTCTACCTCGCCTGCGGGACGGCGGCCGGTCTCGTGCACACGATGACCGGACCGGGCAGCGGGGTGCCGACGGTCGGCGCCTCCGGGGCGATCTCCGGAGTGCTGGGCGCTTACGCGTTCCTGTTCCCCCGAGCGAGGATCCACTCGCTCCTCTTCTTGTTCTTCTACGTGACGGTGATCCCTCTACCGGCCCTCGTCTGGGTCGCGATCTGGTTCGCGATCCAGCTCATCAACGGACTCGCCACGCAAGGGGTCGGTTCCGGGGTTGCCTGGTTCGCGCACGTCGGAGGCTTGGTGGCGGGAATCGTCCTGCTCGTTCTGTTCCGGCGACGGCGTCCGCGACCGCGAGCCCATCCGTTCAGCGGCACCTGGAATCGCTGGTAGCAGTTCCTCCGCACGGGCGCGATCGACGCGGGCCCGGAGGGAGGAGCGCGCCTCGGCGAAGCGGGGATCGGCGGTCGCGAGGCGATCGAGCTGAACGGCGATCTCCCGGAGAGCGGCAGCGGCCCGACGGCGCGCGGACGGTTCCCGCAGCAGCTCGGAGAACCGCGCGACCGCCCGCTCCGGATCGCCTTCCAGCCAGAGGCGGGCCGCACGGCGGAGGCGTCGTCGGATCGCTCCGCCGGGCCGGCGGAGCG
>WJJW01000101.1 GCA_014729455.1 Candidatus Eiseniibacteriota bacterium | reverse complement strand
GAGCTGAGCGTAGCGGGCCGCCTGGAAGGCGTGCGCGAGGTAGAGCCAGGCGCGTTCCGGCCGTTCCCGGCCCAGCGAGGCCAGCAGTCCGGCGCGGCACGGCACCGGGCCGGGCATCTCGGAGAGCAGGGGCGCGGGCAGAACCGGCTCCGCGGCCAGGGCCGCCGCGAGACGTTCGATGATCCCCCGCCCTTCCTCCCAGGAGCTGCGGTGGAGAAGTTTCACTGCGGCGGAGGCGTGCACGAGCAGCCGTCCGTCGGGTGTGTTCTCGGGAGCGACGGCGTCGAGCAGGACTTCCAGCAGATACTCCGGCGTTCCGATCGCCCGGCGGAGCCGGTCGAGGACGCCGCAGATCCGCTCGAGGTTCCCCTCCGCGAGCGCGTCCTCCAGGGCCGAGACGGGGACCACCGAGGAGTCGGACTCCCCCCACTCCTCGAAGCACGCGGGCGCGATCGACCGCGCCCGGAGGGAACGCGCGTAGGCGTCCGCCGCGAGAAGGAGCGGCTCGGGGAACGTCTCCACGTAGGCCGGGGTGAGATCGGCGAGCGCGTCGACTACGACGGCGGCGGGGAGCTCCCCTTCTCCAGCCTCGTGGTGTCCCGCGAACCGCGCCAAGCCGGCGAGAAGCTGGGTCGCTCCGTCGGTTTGCTGGCGCGCCTCGTCGAAGACCGGCCGGCTCCCGCTTCCATCCTCGGAGAGAAGCTGCTCGCAGTATCGATCCTGGAGAGACGATGGGGCTGTCACCGGACCCCCTCTTCCATTCGCTGCCTCCGGTTCCTCGCTCCGCTTCGCGATCGTAACGCAATGGGAATCGGTGCGGAAGAGCGCGGGACCGCCCCGTCGTTGACAGATCCCCTGGGCCACCTAGAATGAAAGAGACGCTTCACCATGGAGTTAGACTTCATCAACGGGGATCCGCTCGCGTCGGGTCCCGGGGGGGATCCACGTGAGCCGTTTTCTTCGCCGTCCTGCCGTTCCGATCGTCGTCCTCGTCTTCGGCTTCCTTCTGGCTTCACTCGTTTCGAGCCCGCCCTCGGAGGCGCAGGAGAAGGCTCCGACCGCACCCGACTTCAGCGCCAAGAACCTGAAGGGGAAGACGATCAAGCTCTCCGACCTGCTCGAGGAGGGCCCGGTCCTGATCGACTTCTGGACCACCTGGTGCAAGCCGTGCAAGCTGGAGCTGCCCGAGCTCGATCGGCTCCATCGCAAGTACGAGGAGCATGGTTTCCGCGTCCTGGCGATCTCGCAGGACGATCCGAAGACGGTCCGGAAGGTCAAGCCGTACGTCGAGCAACGCAAGTACGGGATGGTCGTGCTGGTCGATCCGGATCGCGAGGTCGGCAACGAATACAGCGTTCGCACCTACCCCACCTCTTTCCTCGTCGGCGAGGACGGCGAGATCCTCCACTTCGCGCAGGGTTACAGCAAGGGGGACGAGAAGGAGCTGGAGGAGAAGATCCGCGGACTTCTCGAGCTCGGCCCGCAGACGGAGGCGGAGGAGGACGAGCGTTGAGAGCGGCCGCGGCCGTTCCCCTGTTCCTTTTCGGCGGCCTGTTGATCGCGAGCGACTCCGAAGCGGAGGAGGGGCGGATCCGGGCCGCCAACCAGCTCGAGGTCTACTACGACACGAACCTCGAGGAGAGCGTCCTCGACGACCGGCTCGACCTCGACCTGAGCTGGGGCCGTTTCTCCGGTGGAATCGTCTTCCTCTCCCACTCCCCCTCCAACCCGCAGTTGCTCGATCCGAACGACTTCGGCGTCCGCCAGGAGGGGATCCGCAAGCGCTGGGCCACCGCGACGATCGAACCGATCACGGTGCGTCTCGGCGACAGCTACGCGAGCTTCGGAAACGGCCTCGTGCTCCGGGTCGTGGAGGATCAGGCCGTCGACTTCGACAACGTCCTCGATGGAATGGCGATCGAAGCCGAGCTGGGCCGCTTCGAGATCGAGGGGATCGCGGGGACGAACAGCCTCGGTCCCGAGCGGACGGTCGTCAAGGGGGTCTCCGCCCTCTTCTTCGCCGACGCCGGGTGGCACGTCTCGTTCAACGGAGCGATCGTCGACTCGGTCGACGGCACGACCGTCGTGCCGGGCCGCGATCAGATCGGCGGAATCGAGGGCGGCGCCTATCTACCGGGTGGATTCGAGGTGGCGGCGGAGTACGCCGTCCGTCACTACAAGCCGGAACGGGAGGGCCGATCCCCGGCGCCGGACGGTCACGCGACCTACCTCCAGGCGAGCGGGTTCGTCGGGCCGGTCTCCTTGTTCCTGGAAGCGAAGGACCTGCTGCGGTTCGACCACGGCTACACGATCCCTCCGACCGTGGCCCGCCAGCACACGAGCACGCTCCTGAATCGCGGATCCCATGTTCCGAACATCCGTCTGGAGGACGAACGCGGGTTCCAGGCGGAGGCGCTGTGGTCCCCGCTCCAGGACGTCTACCTGACCGGGAACTACAGCGAGTCGGAGGCCCGCCACAGCAACCTGCCGGCCTGGGAGGCGTTCGGGATGATCGAGGCCGATTTCGCGGGCGCGCACTGGGTCCTGCTGGGGGCCGAAACCGAGGAGAAGGTCCGCGAGGGAATCGACCGCACCTTCTTCGAGCGGATCACCTTCGGAGGGGACGTCGTCCGGGAGCTGGGTCGCGGCTGGTCGCTGGAGGTGCTGTACGAGACCCAGGCGATCCAGCAGCAGGACCTCGCGACCTCCCATTTCGAGTATCCTCTGAAGTACCGGGACCACATCGCCGCGGCGACGCTGTCGCTCTCGCCGAAGCACACCTGGTCGGTGAACTACGAGTGGACCGACAGCCCGCTGGAGGAGAAGGACTCGTGGCTCTGGGTGGAATGGTCGATCCGGTTCGGGGTGGTCGGTCAGCTGACGCTCGCCGGAGGGGCGCTGCGCGGCGGGCAGGTCTGCTCGGGCGGCGTCTGCAAGCTGGTCGACCCGTTCGAAGGAGGACGTCTTGAGTTGCTCACGAACTTCTAGGCTGGTCGCACACGGAATCGCACCGATCCTCCTGATCGCCGCGATCCTCCTCGCCGGAGGTTGCGAGGACGATCTCCGGGATCCGACGATGGCCGAGGTGGAGATCCACTTCCGCTCCGACTCCCCGACGCTCCGCCAAGGGGCCGAAGTCTGGCTCGACGGGACGGTCCTGACCCGATCGCTGGCGGTCGCCACGATCGACACGCTCCTGGCCGAGGGGACCCACACCTTCGTCGTCCGGAAGGATTGCATCGAGGTCATGCCGGCGGAGACGCTGGAGGTCGAGATCGAAGGCGGACGCCCCGCGACGATCGAGTTCGACATGAGCCTGCGGTGCGGACTGCTCGCGCTGCGGGTGCATTCCGACGTGCCCGGCCTGGCGCTCGGATCCCGCATCTGGGTCGACGGCGCCCTGGAGGTCGACTCGCTCACCGTCGAGGAGATCGAGCTGCTCCTCGAGCCGGGGGCGCACGTCGTCGAGATCGAAAAGGAGTGCGCGGCGGTCACGCCGGCCGACTCGTTCGTCGTGGAGATCGAGGAGGCGCAGACGCGCGAGGTGGATCTCGACGTTTCCTCCGCCGGCGTCCTCTCGGTGACCTCCGAGCCTTCCGGCCTTCCCGTTTCCTTGGACGGGGAGATGACCGGCGTGGAGACCCCCGCCGCGTTTCCCTGTATCGACCCGGGGACCTACGAAGTGGCGGTCCATCCGCGCGACGAGGTCGGATTCCTCGTCGTGGGGGACACGCTGCAGACGGTCACGGTGACGGAGAGCGGGGAAACGGAGGTCGACTTCGTCACCGCGCTGATCCCGCTCACGCAGTCCCGCGGCGTCCTGGTCGAGCTGTTCACCGCCACGCTCTGTCCCAACTGTGCGCCGGCCGAGCACGTGCTCGACGACCTCGAGCACGACGGGCTCGCCTATGAGCCGTCCGCCCTCTCCACGGCCGAGCTGCATCTGACCTGGGGGGGAAGCGACCCGTTCTACAACAACGACATTGGCCAGCGGGTGACGTACTACTATGGGAACGATTCGGAAACGGCCCCGATCGCCTATTTCAACGGCGGCAATCGGATCCATGGAAGCAACCTCCCGGATCTGGACGCGGCCTACCGCGGTCGGATCGAGGAGGCGGGCTACGGAGAAGACGCGGAGGCCGGGCTGTACTGGCGGGACGTCCGGATCGAGGAGAACGTCCTCCGTGGCGACCTCCGATTCGTGGCGATCCAGGATCTCTCCGGGTACGAGTCGCCTCACCTGTTCGCCTTCTACACGAAGGACAGCCTCTACGCCCGTCAGTTCCCGAACAACTGGGTCCACTTCTTCGCGGTGGTGCGGGAGTATTACGGCGATGCCCCGCTGGACCTGGAGGAGCTCCAGCTTACCGAGGAGGGAACGTTCACGGATCTGGAGGTCGAATTCGACCTCGGTCTGGACGCGGAGTGGGAAACCCCCTCGATCCGCCTGTGCGCCTTCGTCCAGGATCTAGCGTCACGGGAGGTCCTCCAGGTCCGGGAGGTCCGGCTGCGGCTCCCCCCGCCTTGAGAACCGCTTCACACGATTTCCCGGGTCACACCGGCATAGGGACCGCGTATTCTTATACGAGTAGGCGGTCCCAACTTATGGAGGTTCTCATGCGCCGGTTCTCCCCGCTTCTGGTCGCGGCCCTGCTTCTTCTTCCGATCGGTACGGCCGACGCCGTCGAAGTCCAGAGCAGTTACGACGCCGAGAGCGGCGTCCTCCACCTGAAGGTGCCGGGGATCTACTGGCAGTTCCGGGTCGACCGCGCCGACGCGGAAGAGGGACCGTTCGACTATCTCGGCTTCGAGCACCTCGGCTGCACGAAGGGCTGCGAGTGGTTCGACCAGGAGCTCGAGCCCGGCGAGACCTACTACTACCTCTTCGACCTGCTCGCCCAGGACGGCACGCCGATCGAGGCGGGACCGATCGCAGTGACGATCCCGAAGACGGGCGAAGGACCGCTCGACTGCGTCAGCGGCCCCAACCCATTCGTCGATGCGACGACGCTGCGCTTCCGGATCCCCGATCGGCTCGCCGCGGAGGCGGGAGTCCCGGCGGCGGTGGCGATCCACGACGCGACCGGCCGGCGCGTCCGCACGCTCCACGAAGGGGAACTGGGCCGCGGGGTCCATACGATCGAGTGGGACGGGCGCGACGGAGAGGGGCAGGAAATGCGCAGCGGCGTCTATTTCTACACGATCCGGGCGGCGGGCACGACCACCAACGGACGGCTCCTGAAGATCCGGTAGCCGAAGACGCCCACACGGCTCTCCTCCCTTCTCCAGATCAAGGGGAACTCCAGTCGGGACGTTCCCGTTTCGGCCCCCCGGACTCCCCTCGCACGTATCAGTCGCCTCGCCCCTGACTACCAAAAAGCAAGGGAACAGCTAGGAACACACGACAACATCCGAGGAGGAATCCGTGTCGTCTCTGAAGGGTGCATTCCGAATGCCCGGAACACGTCCAACCATGATCCGGACCTTCGTCATCCTCACCTCGCTCGTCCCGCTGGCGATCGGGGTTGCCGCCGCACAGACGGGCGACGAGAACTGGTCGGTCGAGTTCGATGGGGCCGGGTTGATCGGCCGCGTCTTCGCGCTGGGCACGTACAACGGCGAACTCGTGGCCGGCGGATACCGGGAATTCCGCACCGATGGCCGAACGATCGATCACGTCGCCCGTCTCAGCGGAGACGAGTGGCTCCCGTTCGGGAGCGGCGTCAGCGGTCCCGTCCGGGACGTCGTCGTCTACGATGGCGACCTGGTCGTTGCCGGGGAGTTCACGACCGCCGGCGGAGCCCAGGCGCAGAGCGTCGCGCGTTGGGATGGCAGCCAGTGGCACCCCCTCGGCGCCGGGCTCGAGCTCTCCTGGTGGTTCGAGGCGGAGGTCTGGGCGCTGGCCGTCTACGAAGGGGAGCTCTACGCCGGGGGAAACTTCGATGAATCGGGCGGGCAGCCCCTGCATTTCATCGCGAAGTGGACCGGTTCGGAGTGGGTCTCGGTGGGAGGCGGCGTAGACGGCTCTTACGAGCCGAAGGTGTTGGACATGGTCGTGCACGAGCAGAAGCTCATCGTCTGCGGCGAGTTCGACACCGCCGGCGGCCAGCCGGCCCGAGGGATCGCCGCCTGGGACGGCTCGAGCTGGAGCCCGCTGGGCGAGGGTCTCGACGGCAACCTGACCAGCGTCTTCGCGGTCGAGTCACACGATGGAAACCTCTACGCCGGCGGCAACTTCCAGGTCGCCGGAGGCGATCCGTCGATCGAGAACCTGGCCGAGTGGGACGGCAGCTCCTGGAACGACATCGGCGAGATCCCCGACTGGGACATCAGCGTCGCCGTCTATTCCCTCCAGTCGTACCAGGGCAGCCTCTACGTTGGAGGGGACTTCATCGAAGCCGGAGGCGTCAGCTCCTCCCGGGTCGCCCGCTACGATGGGAACCAGTGGCACTCCGTCGGCGGGATCTTCGGAACGGACCTCGCGACCACCGCAATCGCGATGACCGTTCTCGACGAGAAGCTGTACATCGGCGGAGAGTTCGACTACGGGGGGCCGGGAGGACTGGCACTGGAGGAGTACACCTTCTCGAGCAACGTCATCGGCTATGACGGATCCGACTACTTCAACGCCGGCGACGGCCTCGGATTCGACGGCGGCGCGGTCAAGCTGCTCGACTACGACGGAGGGATCTTCGCCGCCGGTGGGTTCGCCGGAGCGGGAAACGCGCTCGCCATCAACGTCGGCTTCTTCGATGGAACCGACTGGCGGCCGATGGGCTACATCCAGGGCGGCCAGATCGACGACGCGATCCTCTTCGAGGGCGAGATCGTCATCGTCGGCGGCTTCGATCGGATCGACGGCCAGGAGATCTCCAACGTGGCGCGCCATGACGGAACAGAGTGGCTGCCGATGGGACCCACCGGCGGCGGGGACGTCCTCGAGATCTACGACGGGGAGCTCTACGCGGCGGGCCTCGGCCAGCCGATCAAGTGGAACGGTGCCACGTGGGAACGGGTCGGCCCGTCCGGGACCGTCTTTGGCCAGGCTTACGACATGGAGGTCTACGACGGGAAGCTGTTCGTCGGTGGGTATCTCGGTGGAGAGGGACTGAGCCCCAACCTCATCGCCTGGAACGGATCGAGCTGGGAGAACGTGGGCGACGGCACCAACGACACCGTCGCCGCGCTGACGGTCCATCAGGACGAGCTGATCGTCGGCGGTTGGTTCACACAGGTCGGCGGGGGCGTCGCGGCGAACACGATCGCCGCCTGGGACGGCTCCTCGTGGAGGGAGTTCGGCGGTGGCCTCGCCGCCTCCGTCAACAGCCTCGCGTCCGTCGGCGATCTCCTCTTCGCCAGCGGCGGGTTCAATCCCTCCGTCGGGATCCCGATGCAGTTCGTCGGATACTGGGACGGCTCGCAGTGGAATGCGATGGGCAGCGGGATCAACGCCTACGCATGGAGCTTCTTGCCCGATCCCGCCGAGGGAGTCGTCTACGTGGGCGGCGGATTCTCCGAGGCCGGTGGCGTGCCGGCCGGTGGTCTGACCACCTGGCGATCCATGGAGGCACCGTCGTCGACGCCGGAAGACGCCGGGTCGGCGGGCCCCCCGCTGGTCCTGGGCAGTCCGTTCCCCAATCCGTTCCGGGACGAGACGACAGTCCGTTTCGCCCTGCCCGATCCGCAGCCGGTCTCCCTCGCCGTGTTCGACGTCGTAGGCCGTCGGGTCGCCACTCTGGCCGAGGCCGTGCTTTCCGCCGGATCGCATGCCGTCCGCTGGGATGGGACCGCACGCTCCGGGAATCCGGTCCCGAAGGGGATCTACTTCCTCCGCCTGCAGACTCCCGACGGCACGAGAGAGCGGAAGGTCAACCGGATCGACTGATCGGAAGGTCAGCCTGCAGGTTCGATCCAGCGCTGCGGGCGGATCCAGGGGGATCCGGCCGTTGTGCTTGTTCCCCGTCGCGAGACTGGCCCCGCTCGAACCGAAGGATCGCCTCCGGGGCGAGGAGGGAGACCACGAGGATTGCGAGGGAGCTCCCAGCAGCTCCTTTCATCGCCTGCACGACCGGTTGCCTCCTCGCATCGCCGGAGGATCGGGGCACCGCGATCGTGCTCAACAGCGCCCATCCCTACTGCTCGTTCCAGACCCTGAAGTCGATCCCGATGGACGAGGAGATCGTCGTGACTGGCGAGTCTTCTCTGTCGATGCATCGAGTCGACGATGCACGAGAAGGAGTGCTTCAGCCGCAACGCGAATCGGCCAGGCGCTCGGGCAGCACGCGTGGATCGACCCGGTCGAGGTGCCACGGTTCGTCCGCCGGAACGAGAGCCGCCTGAGCGCCCTCCCCGGCGCGAGGCTCTCGAGAACGTGAGAGGGGAAAGCCCGAGGGGCCGCCGTCCGAAGACGACCGCCCCTCGAGAAGCGTGAAACCCGCGAACGAGCCGCGGATGCTTCGAGATTAGTCGTTGTACCGAGCCTTGATGGCGCCCCAGGTCGACTCCTCGGTCGCGGTCACGCCGCCGCAATCGAGCATGTTGTCGACGACCTGCGTCATCCAGTCCAGATCGCTCTGGTTGGCGTAGTAGCCTTCATAGGCGCTGTTGATGCAGTAGTCGAAGTTGCCCTGGCCGATCGTCTTGGACAGGAGGTGGTCGTAGCCGTCGCCGTTGACGGCGGCGACCAGCGCCGCTCCGTCCGTGCTGCGGATCTGGTAGTAGGTGGCCGCGTTGTCGACGAAGTTGTAGGTGGCCGGCAGACCGGCGGCGAGGTAGTGCCCCGCATCGACGATCTCGGAATCCGGCGAACCGGCAACCTGCGACCAGCCGTGGTTGTTCGTCTCGTTCTCGAGCAGGTAGCGGTTGAGCGCCGCCGCGTACTCGGCGAGGCTGGTTCCACCATAGAGGTGGAGGCAGCCGCCGTTGTTCGCGAAATCGGCGATGTTCTGGACGTCCGCGTCCTGCGGAGCCCCACCGTCCATGCCGATGAAGACATGCTCGTACGGCGTGAGATCGACGTTGGCCCAGTCGCTGCCCTGGTAGAGATCATAGGCGATGCCGAGGGTGTTCAGTGCCTGGTCGAGAGCCGTGGAGGTAGTCTCGATCAGAAGG
>WJJW01000100.1 GCA_014729455.1 Candidatus Eiseniibacteriota bacterium | reverse complement strand
GCGGCCACGCAGTTCCAGCAACCGAAGCACTCGGTCGGCAGCCACTCGCCCGGCTTCTCCGGTTGCGCGGCGGCCGGACAGGCGATCGTGCAGAGGTTGCAGCTCGTGCACTCGTTCTCGGTCGCCACGAGCCGCAGGCTGCTCCGCTTCGCGCACAGTCCCAGGAGCGCGCCGAGCGGGCAGACGTACCGGCACCAGAATCGAGGGCGGACCAGGTTGAGGATCAGCGCGGCGAGGAAGACGAAGAGGATGATCCCGGCCCCCACGAACGCCGGGCTGGGAACCACGAACACCCGATCCCGGAAGAACTCGTAGATCGGCTCGGTGATCGCGGTCAGCGGCAGCGGCCCGATCCGCGGATCGTTCTGGTAGACCGCGGTCGCCCCGGACTCGATCCCCTGATGGATCGATGGCAGGAATGCCGTCGCGAGGCTCCGGTAGAGGACCGACGCGGGATCGAACACGCCGATCCAGTGCACCCCGAGGATCGCCATCACGACGAGCCCGAAGAGGAGCAGGAACTTCGCCCGCTGCCACCGGGAGAATGCGTGCAGGAGCCGCCGCTTCCCGCTCCTGCGGCTGCGAACCCACGAGGCCGCGTTGTGCAGCGTTCCGAACGGGCAGATCCAGCCGCAGAAGACCCGCCCCAGGATCAGGGTGACGCCGACGGTGACCAGCGCGAGCAGCGACAGCCCGGCCACCGTGTGGGTCGCCAGGAACGTCGCCAGGAGGACCAGCGGATCGATCGCGAAAAAGAGCGTGATCCAGCCGCGGTCCGCCGGCGGATCGCTTGCGCGGGTCGACAGCAGCAGCAGGACGAAGAGCGCGAGCGTCGCGGCCTGGACGATCCGTCGGGCCCAGATGAGACGGCGCGCCTTCGCCCGCCGGTTCACGAGACCGTCATCTCCTCCAGGGGCAGGCTGCGGTAGTCGCCGCGTCCGAGACCGGCCTCCTCGCCCAGCCGGATCGAGTCGAACCGCCGGGGATCATGGCCGAGCAGCTCGGCCCCGAACGCGTCGATCGCCACGACGTCGGTTCCGGCCGCGACGACCCCCAGCGTCTTCACGTCGTCGGGATCGCCCCCTTGCGGGCCGTTGTCGGTGAGGACCCGGACCGCGTCGAGCACCGTCAGGCGCGGCTTCATGTAGCGGGTGACGTCGACGAGGCAGCGGGCGAGGTCCTGGTGCCAGGCGCCGCGCCGTCCCCCGATCACCCCCATGTAGTTCTTCATCGCCAGCGTCGCACGGGCGAGGCCGTGGTGCTTCGCGATCGGGACGTTGATCACCAGGTCGGTCTCGAGGATCTCCGGGTAGAGCGGCCAGCTCTTCAGCCGCTCTCCTCCGAGATCGACGTCGCGGAAGCGGTTCGGGTCGAGGTAGACGATCTCCGCGCCGGCCTCCTTCGCCGCGGCCTCGATCCCGCTGTTCGGGTAGCATTGCCGCGCTTCGTGGCAGGTGTGGTCGCCGACCTTCACGGTCTTCGCTCCGGCCTCGTAGCAAAGCCGGGTGAGGGTCGCGACGACCTGGGGATTCGTACAGGCGGCCAGCTCCGGGGCGCGGTTCCAGCCGATGTTCGGCTTGACCCAGATCACGTCCCCTTTGGAGACGAACCGCTCCATTCCGCCGAGGGCGGAGAGGGCGCGGGCGGTGAGCGTCCGGGCGGCGGCGGGGATCCGATCCGCGGGCAGCGGATCCGGACCCCAGCGGGCGATCGCCATCTCCGGCTCGGGGGTGGCGCGGGCGAGGCGCTCGAACGGGCCGAGCGCGAGCGCGCCTCCCGCCGCGCCGAGAACCTGCAAGAACCTGCGACGGCTGGGACGAATGGGGATCGACATCGCGTCTCCTCCGGATGTGCGGTCTTCCGGCCGCCGCGGCGGACCGGAGGGCCGGTGAAGCCATAGGCGCACAACGAGATCCGTACCGCCAGCATACCAGATGGGGACGGCTCGGGCGGGAGCGGAATCGGGAGGCCGCGGCGAGCGCGGCCCGCTTCATCAGATTTTCACGACTCCGCGCTTGACGATCCCCTTCGTTCTCGGGCATGATCCCGCTCACCGAGGTCAACGAATCGCAACGAAACGAGGATTCGACACATGCACATCCGCTTTCTCCTCCAGAAGGACGCAGGTCCCAATATCGGGATCCCCGGAGAGCGGGTGTGGCGTCAGACATAGCTCAATTCTTCTAGAGCTACGACCCCGAAACCCGCTCCCGCACCGCGAGCGGGTTTTCTGATTCTCCTTCATACCGAACCGAATCTCTCCCGCTCGCCGGTCGGACCGCGGCACAGGCGAGGAAAACCAGACGGCCCAAACCTCGAACAGGACGGGTGAGATGAGCTCGAAGTATCGAATGATCTGGAAGTGGATGGACGGGTGCCGGCTGCTGTACGGCGGTGCGGTCGTTGCGTTGGTCCTCGGCTCCTGCTTCCTCTACCTGGTGCCGATGATTCCCCAGGCGACGCTCGACGGGGTGCTCGCGGAAGACCCCTCGAAAGCCTCGCCGTTCGTGCGGGATCTCGTGGACCGCTTCGGCGGGCGGGAGCATCTGCGCGCGAACCTCTGGATCCCGGGGGTCGCGATCCTGGCCCTGACCACGATGGCGGGCGTGTTCACCTACCTGCGCGGCAGGTGGTCCGCGATCGCCAGCGAGGCGATCGCCCGCAAGGTGCGCGACAACCTGTATGACCAGCTCCAGCACCTGCCCTGCCGGTACCACGACCGGGCGGAGACGGGAGACCAGGTCCAGCGCTGCACGTCCGACGTCGACACGTTCCGGCGGTTCCTCGCGACCCAGGTCGTGGAGATCGGGCGGGCGATCGTGATGATGCTCGTCCCGATCCCGCTGATGCTCGCGCTCGACGTGCGGATGACGATCGTCTCGGTCGTGACGATCCCGCCGATCGTCCTGTTCTCGTTCTTCTTCTTCCGCCGCGTCCAGCGCCGTTTCCAGCGGGTCGACGAGGCCGAGGCGGCGATGACGAGCACCCTCCAGGAGAACCTGACGGGGATCCGTGTCGTGCGGGCGTTCGCGCGCCAGGATCTCGAGATCGAGAAGTTCGAGAAGCGCAACGGGACGCACCGCGGCCTGGACTACCAGCTCTACCGTCTCTTCGCGACGTTCTGGGGCGTGTCGGACTTCCTCTGCATGGGGCAGAAGGCGCTCGTCGTCGGCGCCGGCGGGTACTGGCTCGCGACGGGGCAGCTCCAGGTCGGGACGTTCTTCTTCTTCCTCTCGGCCGTGAGCCTGTTCATCTGGCCGGTGCGGATGCTCGGGCGGATCCTCTCGGAGCTGGGCAAGGCTCTGGTCGCGATCGGGCGGATCGGAGAGATCCTGGAACACCCGCGCGAGAGCCGTCCCGTGCCGGCCGTCGTGGCCTCGAGCGCCGCGGACCGGCTGGTCGCCGGGAGGATCGCGTTCGAGGGGGTGCGGTTCAGCCACGGGAACGGCCCGGTCCTGGACGGAATCGACTTCGAGATCGAGCCGGGGGGCACCCTGGCGCTCCTCGGTCCCTCGGGGTCGGGGAAGTCGACGATCGTCAACCTGCTGCTCCGCTTCTACGACCCGGAGGCCGGGACGATCCGGATCGACGGCGTCGACATCGCGCGGCTGGATCGCAAGGAGGTCCGCCGCAAGATCGCCGTCGTGATGCAGGAACCGTTCCTGTACTCGAAGAGCTTGCGGGAGAACATCCGGCTCGGCCGGAAGGGGGCCGCCGAGGAGGAGATCTCGGAGGCGGCCCGGACCGCCTGCATCCACGAGTCGATCCTGGAGTTCGATCGCGGCTACGACACGATGGTCGGCGAGCGCGGGGTGACGCTCTCCGGCGGCCAGCGGCAGCGGGTGGCGCTCGCGCGCGCCCTCGTCGACGACCCGTTGATCCTGGTCCTCGACGACGCGCTGAGCGCGATCGACACCGAGACGGAGACGATGATCCTCGAGGCGTTGCGGCGGCGTCGCGGGGGGCACACGACGATCGTGATCGCCCACCGTCTCTCGACGCTCGCGCACGCCGATCGGATCCTCGTGCTGGATCACGGGCGTGTCGTCCAGCACGGAACACACGGATCTCTCCTGCGCGCCGACGGATTGTACAAGAGGCTGTGGCGGATCCAGACCTCCACGGAGGAGGAGTTCGCCGAGGATCTGCGGACCGCCGGCGAAGCGGCGGGCACCTAGAGGAAGGCGATCATGACGACCGAAGAAGACATCCGGGAAGAAGAACGACACCGGCACTTCGACACGAGGCTCTGGCGACGGATCCTCGTGCACGCGCGGCCGTACCGCCGCCAGATGATCGGGCTCGGCGTATCGGGACAGCTCGTGGCGGGCGTCGACGTGCTGCTCCCGCGGGTCACGGGGCTGACGATCGACACCGCCGTGGCCGAAGGGGCGGGTCCGACGTTGCTCCGGCACGCGCTGGAGTACGTCGGGCTGGTGGCGTTCATGTCGGTGATGATCTGGTGGTTCATCGTACTGGCGGGACAGCTCGCCACCGGGTTCGCCTACGACCTGCGCGAGAGCGGGTTCCGGAAGCTCCAGGAGCTGTCATTTTCGTTCTACGACCGCAGGCCGGTGGGGTGGCTGATGGCGCGGTTGACATCGGACTGCGAGCGGGTCTCCTCGATCCTGCCGTGGTTCACCCTCGACATCGTCTGGGGGGTCGCGTTGATCGCCGGGGTCATCCTGAGCATGTTCCTGCTGAACGCGCAGCTCGCGCTGTACGCCGTGACGATCCTGCCGCCGCTGGCGGTGGTGAGCGTGTTCTTCCAGCGCAAGCTGCTGAAGAGCCAGCGCGAGGTCCGCAAGACCAACTCGCTGATCACCGCCGGGTTCAATGAGGCGATCATGGGCGTGCGTACGTCGAAGGCGCTGGTCCGCGAGGAGGAGAACCTCTCCGACTTCCAGAATCTGTCGACGGCGATGTACGGGCATTCGGTTCGCAATTCGCTGCAGGCGGCGGTCTACCTGCCGATCATCATCACCCTCGGCAGCGCGGCCGTCGGGTTGTCGTTGTGGCAGGGCGGCGTGCGTCTCGGAGACGGGATGACGTACGGGATGCTCGTCACCTTCATGCAGTACGCCGGATTTCTCTACATGCCGATCCAGGAGTTGGCGG
>WJJW01000099.1 GCA_014729455.1 Candidatus Eiseniibacteriota bacterium | reverse complement strand
CGACGGACGGGGAGCTGCAATCCCTGATCGGGATCCTGGAGTCGGTCCGCATCCCGCTGCGCGACGGCGATCCGCGGCGCTCGGGCAACGGCAAGCCGGACTCAGGCTGCTGAGCGGCCGCCCCGCTCAGGCGACCCGCGCCCCGAGGATCAGATAGGCGTACCCCCACCGTCCGCCCCAGGAGTAGAACGCGGCGAGCTCGTCGGCCCCGACGGGGATCCGGGAACCCTCCGTCGCCGCCAGCGGCTCCCGGAGCGATCGCGCGGCGAATCGATAGTAGCCGTGCCACGCCGACTCGGGGACCGGGAAGGCGAACTCCACCCGGTACCCCAGCGACTGAAGCAGCTCCCGGTAGGTCTCCTCGTTCTCGTACCGGTACATCCCCTCCTCGAAGACCGCCCGGACGGCCGGCTCGAGACGAAGCGGCGCGATCTCGTTCTCCGGCGCCTTCTCCTCCAGCGCGCCGGCGATCTCCTGCGGGACCGGAGAGTCCAGGGTGACCAGATCGCTGATCAGCACGCACCCGCCCGGCTTCAGGAGCTGGCGGATCCGCTCCAGTCCCTCCGGCCGGCCGACGTAGGTCAGCGCCCCGCCCAGCGCGAGGACGAGATCGAAGCTCGCGTTCTGCAGCGGGACGTGACGGGCATCTTCCCGGCGGAGCTCGATCCGATCCTGGAGCCCGGCGGCGAGCGCCCGTTCGCGCCCCACGCGCAGCAGCTCCTCCGAGAGATCGACCCCGGTGCAGATCGCCCCCAGCTCCTCGGCGAGAAGGAGGCAGGTCGCTCCGTTCCCGCAGCAGAGATCGAGCGCGCGGGGCGAGCCGGGAAGCGTCAGCCCGCGCAGCGCCAGGCGCAGGATCTCATCGGTCAGCGGGGCGAGATGGGGGGGACGTTCGCTCATCCGGCGGCTCCTTTCAGACGTTTCCGGAGAATCGTGCGCAACTCGTCCCGGGAGCGGAGCTGCCGGTCCGAGAACAGGGCGAGGCGATCTTCACCACGCGCGGCGGCCCAGTCGAGCAGCCGGCCCAGGGATCCCGGCTCGACCTCGTGCAGCCCGAACCCGTAGACGATCCGTCCTCCGATCGGTTCCCGCGAGGCGATCGCGCGGCTCCACGACTCGAGCCGATCGATCGAATCGGTGTACGCCATCAGCAGGACCGTATCGCACCACCCCTCTTCCAGCCAGCGGGGCCAGTCCTGCGCGCAGCTCCGCCGCGCGCGATCCGGATCGGGGATGACCGCCGCGGAAACCACGATCGCCGGGGACGCGTCGCGGGCAGCCGCCGCGATCGCCTCCACCGCCAGGGAAACCCGCCCGGCGTGGGTCGAATCCCCGCCGGCCGATGCATGCGGAGTCCGGATGTAGTCGAGATGCAGGCCGTCGAGTCGGTAGCGCCAGACCAGCTCGCGGACCACACCGCGCAGGTAGGGGATCACGCGCGGGTGGGCCGGGTCCAGGTAGATCCCTTCGAGGCCGAGGCGGCGGCGCTCCCGCGCCGGCAGCGACTCGGGCAGCCTCCCGTCCGGGAGCCGGAGCTTCCATTCGGGATGGCGAAGCAGCACGTGGGCGGGACGCTCCTCCCCCCACCGACCGGCGAGGAAGACGTTGATCCAGGCGTGGGCGCGGAGCCCCCGTTCCCGGCAGGCTCGGAGCGCCGCGTCGAGGGGATCGAAGCGCAGCGACCGCTCCGAGGGACGCTCTCCGGGGATCGAGTCCGTCGGGGAGAGGTCCTCCACCGCCGCCGGGGCGGGTTCGGTCAAAGAGCGGTAGTACGCCTCGCCGCGGCCCCGGACCTGGAGAAGCAGATCGGTGCAGCCGATCGCCGCGGCCGAGTCGGCCAGCGCGCGGAAGGAGAGCGTGTCCTCCAGCGCGGCCCGTTGCACCCAGAGGTAGACCCGTTCCGGCCCTGTTTCCGCCCGCGGGGCCGATGCGCCGAGCAGGCCGCCCAGAAGAGCGAGAACCGCGAAAAACGCCGCGAACCCAGCAGGCCGATCCAGTCGCAGAGTGGCGACGGATCCGTAGAGAACCTGCCGGGTTCGGGAACCGTTCTGGCGGCTCATGCCACCGCCTGATTCCAAGGACCCGGGATCAGCCGGACCGGTCCGACTTCCCCTTGCGGAACCGCGAGAAGAACCCACTGCCCTTCTTCGGCTCCTTCTTCCGCTTCTCGCGCTTCTCCTTCGACTCCGCCGGCTTCCGCTCCTTCTTGGGCTTCTCCGGCGGGGCCTCCTCCTCGGCGGTCTCCGTCGCCGTCGCGGCGGGCGCCCCCGGGGGCGGAGCGGGGCCCTCCATGGCCTCCTTCTCCTTCTTCCGCTTCTCCTTCTTCTCGGCGTCCTTCTCGGCCTTTTCCATCCGGGCCTTGCGGTCCGCTTCCCGCTGCTCGGCGCTCTTGACCAGCTCGAGGATCGCCAGCTCCCCGCCGTCGCCCAGCCGCCGGCGGGTCTTCAGGATCCGGGTGTAGCCCCCCTCCCGCGTGGCGTACCAGGGCGTGATCGTGTCGAAGAGCTTCTTCGCCACGTCCTCTTTCTGGACCGTCCGGGCGACGAGCCGGCGCGCGTGCAGGTTGTCCCGCTTCGCGTAGGTGATCATCCGCTCCGCAACGCGGCGCGCCTCCTTCGCCTTCGTCACCGTCGTCTCGATCCGCTCGTACTCGAACAGCGCGGTGACCAGGTTGCGCATCAATGCGCGCCGGTGCTCGGCCGTCCGGCTCAACTGCTTGAAATCGCGGTGGTGTCTCATGACAGCATCCTCGCGGGGCCGGCCCGAAGGCTAGCGCTCCGCCTCTTCCTCCTCGAATTCGTCGGTATCCTGCTCGACCTCTTCGTCCTCTTCCTTCTTCGGGGTCCCGAGGTAGCGGGAGACGTCCATGCCGAAGTGCAGACCCATCGTGGAGATCAGATCCTGGATCTCCTTCAGCGACTTCTTGCCGAAGTTGCGGTACTGCAGCATCTCGGCCTCGCTCTTCTGGACGAGGTCCCCGATCGAGCGGATCTGCGCCGCCCGCAAGCAGTTGCCGGCCCGGACCGAAAGCTCCAGCTCATCGACCGACCGCTCGAGCAGCTCCTTGATCCGGTTGTACTCCTCGTCGACGACCTCTTCGACCTCTTCCTCGAAGGTCTCCTCGAACCGGATGAAGAGGTTGAAGTGATCCCGGAGGATCTTCGCTCCCATCGACAGGGAGTCGTTGGGCGTCAGCGAGCCGTCCGTCCAGATCTCGACGGTCAGCTTGTCGTAGTCGATCCGCTGACCGATCCGCGTGTTCTCGACGGTGAAGTTGACCTTCGTCACCGGTGAGAAGACCGAGTCGACCGGCACCCATCCGAAGCGATCCAGGATCGCCTGGTGCTGCTCGTCGGAGACGTACCCCTTGCCGGAAGAGACCTCGATCTCCATCTCCAGCTCTCCGTCCTTGTTGACGGTGGCGATGTGGAGATCGGGATTGAGAACCGTGATGTCCGTGGAGATCTCCAGGCTTCCGGCCTTCACCTCCGTCTTCCCCTTCGCGCGGAAGACGCCGCGCCGCGGTCCGTCCCCCTTGTGCTTGAACCTCATCTGCTTCAGGTTCAGCACGACGTCGGTCACGTCCTCGAGCACCCCCGGGATCGATGCGAATTCGTGACGAACCCGGTCGTCCATGATCCGCACCGCCGTCACCGCCACCCCCTGGAGCGACGAGAGGAGCACGCGTCGGAGAGCCGTGCCGAGCGTCACGCCGAAACCGCGCTCGAGCGGCTCGACGACGAACTTGCCGTAACGATCGCTGCCGACCTGCTCGTCGGCGATGATCCGCTCCGGCATCTGAAGGGCCTTCCACTTCATGCTTGGCAAACCTCCTGTTCCCTGGTCCGCTCCCCAGGTCCGGCTCGAGCCGTTCCTACTTCGAGTAGAGCTCCACGATGAGCTGCTCCTGGATCGGAACCGGGATGTCTTCCCTGGAGGGGATCTGGTTCAACCGCCCTTCGAGCTTCTTGTCGTCGAAGTCCAACCAGGTCTGCATCTCGGTCCGCCGGCGGTTCTGCACCGACTCCTTGACCACGACGAGACGGCGGCTCTTCTCCCGGACCCGCACCACGTCGCCGATTCGCACCTGGAACGAGGGAATGTCGACCCGCCGGCCGTTCACCTCGACGTGCCCGTGCCGCACGAGCTGCCGCGCGGCGGGGCGCGACGTGACGATCCCGAGGCGATAGATGATATTGTCCAGCCGGGTCTCCAGCATCTGGAGGAGGATCTCGCCCGTCACGCCCTTGCGCCGTTCCGCCTTCGCGAAGTAATTGCGGAACTGGCGTTCCAGGATCCCGTAGATCCGCCGCGCCTTCTGCTTCTCCCGGAGCTGCAGCCCGTAGGGCGTCTCCCTCACTCTCCGCCGATCCCGGCCGTGCTCACCCGGGATGTACCCCTTCCTCTCGATCGCGCACTTGTCGGTGTAGCACCGCTCTCCCTTGAGGTAGAGACGGATCCCTTCCCGCCGGCACAATCGACACTTGCCATCGGTGTACTTCGCCATCTACTCCACCCTTCCTTGCACTAGACGCGCCGGCGCTTCGGGGGCCGGCATCCGTTGTGCGGGATCGGGGTCACGTCGCGGATCGCGCTGATCTCCATCCCCGCGGCGGCGACCGAGCGGATCGCGGCCTCGCGCCCCGGACCCGGTCCCTTCACCCAGACCTCGACCCGTCGCATGCCGAGCCCCATCGCGTCCTTCGCGGCCGCGTCGGCGGCCACCTGCGCGGCGAACGGGGTCGACTTGCGCGAACCCTTGAACCCGACCTTCCCCGCGCTCGCCCAGGAGACCACTCCCCCGTCCGGGTCGGTGATCGAGACGATCGTGTTGTTGAAGGTCGAATGGACGTGGACGACGCCGGTCGGCGACGACCTCCGGTCCTTCCGCTTCGTGGTTTTCTTGTCCCTTGCCACGTTTCGTCAGTCCTCCACTCTAGCCCTTCTTGCCGGGCTTGACCTTCCGGCGCACCGCACCCGGGCTCTTCTTCGGCCCCTTGCGCGTGCGCGAGTTCGTCCGGGTCCGCTGCCCGTGGGCGGGCAGCGAGCGCCGGTGGCGAAGACCGCGGTAGCAGCCGATGTCCATCAGCCGCTTCACGTTCATCCCCACTTCCGTATGGAGGGATCCCTCGACCCGGTAGTTCGACTCGATCTCGCTCCGGAGCTGGGCCGCCTCCTCGTCGCTGAGGTCCTTCACCCGCGTGCTCGGATCGATCTTGGTCGTCGCCAGGATGTTCTTGGCGGTCGTCAAACCGATCCCGTAGATATAGGTCAATGCGATCTCCACCTTCTTCTCGTTCGGAAGATCGATGCCTGCTATGCGCGCCAAACCGGCTCCTCCTCTCGACCTCCGGCGACTGCCGGGCCGCCTGCCCTCGTTCGGATTCCGCTCATCCCTGCCGCTGCTTGTGCCGCGGGTTGCGCTTGCAGATCACCCGGACCACGCCGTTGCGGCGGATGACCTTGCAGTGCTCGCAGATCTTCTTCACCGAAGCTCTGACTTTCATTCCCCACCTCTGTCGCCGTTCGGGACGGTCAAGATGACCGGACCGTCCTCGGTGATCGCGACCGTGTGCTCGAAATGCGCGGACCGCTTCCGATCCCGCGTGACCACCGTCCACTCGTCCTCGAGCGTCTCGACCTCGTAGGTCCCTTCGTTGACCATCGGCTCGATGGCCAGCACCATGCCGGCTCGGAGCTTCGGACCCTGCCCCGCCTTGCCGAAGTTCGGGACCTGCGGTTCCTCGTGAAGCGCCCTGCCGATTCCGTGTCCGACCAGCTTTCGCACCACTCCGTAGCCGTTCGCCTCCGCATGGGCCTGGATCGCGGCGGAGATGTCCCCCACGCGATTGTTCACCACCGCCTGTTCGATCCCGCGGGCCAGACATTCCTGCGTCGTCTTCATCAGCGTGCGGGACGCCTCGGGAATCTCTCCGACCGCGAAGGTCCGCGCGCCGTCCCCGTGATAGCCGTCCAGGTACGCGCCGACGTCCACGCCGACGATGTCCCCCTCGATCAGCTCCCGATCTCCCGGGATCCCGTGCACGACGACGTCGTTGATCGAGATGCACGTGCTCGCCGGAAATCCGTAATACCCCTTGAACGACGGGACCGCGCCGCGCGAACGGATCAGCTTCTCCACGGCGGCGTCGATGTCGGCGGTCCGGGTCCCCGGGCGCATCATCGAGCCGGCCAGGTCCAACGCGTCATGGACGATCCGCGCGCTGCGCCCGATCCGCTCGATCTCGACCGGCTTGCGCACGTAGATCATCCCGCTCCCTCCTCGCGGCCCGTCCTGGCATCCAGGGCGGCCCGGATCCGTGCATCGACCTCGTCCACCGACCCTTCCGCCTCGACGATCACAAGCAGCTCCTGGGCGTCGTAGTAGTCGATCAGCGGGGCCGTCGACTTCTCGTAAACCGCCAGCCGCTGCCGCACCGTCTCCTCCGCGTCGTCGTCCCGCTGGGTCAGGGGACCGCCGCACCGATCGCAGACCCCTTCCTTCCGCGGCGGTTCCGACTTCACGTTGTACAGCGCGCCGCACTTCTCGCAGACCCGCCGGCCGGCCATCCGCTCGATCAACAACCGCTTCGAGACGTCCAGCTTCACGACGAGGTCGAGCCTTTTCCCCTGCCGCAGCAGGAGCGCGTCGAACCCTTCCGCCTGCGGGATCGATCTCGGGAACCCGTCCAGCAGGAACCCGTTCTCCACGTCTCCTTGCTGCAGGCGATCCCGCACCATCCCGAGAATCAGCGGATCGGGGACGAGATTCCCCCGGTCCACGTACTGCTGCGCTTCCCGTCCCAGCTCCGTTCCCTCGGCGATCTGCCTGCGAAGGATGTCCCCCGTGGAGATGCGGGGGATCCCGTAACGCCCGACGATCCGATCGCCTTGCGTTCCCTTGCCGGACCCCGGCGCCCCCAGGAGGATGATCCGCATCTCTCCGCGGGCCCCCTACTTGCGCCCTCGCAGGTGTCCCTTCTTCAGGAACCCGTCGTAGTGCCGCATCAAGAGGTGCGACTCGATCTGCTGCAGCGTGTCGAGCGCGACCCCCACGATGATCAGGAGGCTCGTTCCGCCGAAATAGAACGGGACGTTCCCGTACCGGAGCAGGATGTCCGGAAGCACCGCGATCCCCGCCAGGAAGAACGCGCCCGGCAACGTGATCCTCTGGAGGATCCGATCAATGTACTCCGACGTGTGCTTGCCCGGGCGGATCCCCGGGATGAACCCTCCGAACTTCTTCATGTTCTCGGCGAGATCCACCGGATTCAGGACGATCGCCGTGTAGAAGTACGTGAAGAAGATGATCATCAACGCGTACAAGAAGATGTAAATCGGGCTCCCCGGCGCGAAGATCTGGACGATCCCCTGCATCACGTCGTTGTTCGGGAAGAAGCTCGCCAGGGTGCTCGGAAACACGATGATCGACTGCGCGAAGATGATCGGAATGACGCCGGCCGTGTTCAGCCGGAGCGGAATGTGCGTGCTCTGCCCGCCGTACATCTTCCGACCGACGATCCGTTTCGCGTACTGGACCGGGATCCGCCGCTGCGACTGGGTCATCAGGACTACGAAGCCGGTCACGAACAGCATCCCGACGACCATGACCGCGAGAACGAAGATGTTCAACGTCCCCTGGCTGACCGATCGGATCGTGTTGATCACGTCCGAGGGATAGCGCGCGACGATCCCGATGAAGATCAGGAGCGACATTCCGTTGCCGATCCCCTTCTCCGTGATCAGCTCGCCCAGCCACATGATGAACACCGCTCCCGTGGTCATCGTGATCATCGTCGTGATCTGGAACCCGAACCCCGGGTTCGGCACGACCGGCGCGGCGAACTGATTGTTCAGGCTCTGCAGGAACATCGAGATCCCGAAGGACTGGACCAGCGACAGGAGGACCGTTCCGTAGCGCGTATACTGCGTGATCTTCCGGCGCCCTTCCTCCCCTTCCTTCTGGAGCCGCTCGAAGTACGGAATCACGGCTCCGAAGAGCTGGAGGATAATCGAGGCGCTGATGTACGGCATGATGCCGAGGGCGAAGATCGTCGCTTTGCTGAAATTGCCCCCCGCGAACAGATCGTAGAGCTGGAACAGGGTGTTCTGGGCCTGGCTCTCGAAGTAGCTCGTGAGCGCCGCCACGTCGACGCCGGG
>WJJW01000098.1 GCA_014729455.1 Candidatus Eiseniibacteriota bacterium | reverse complement strand
TCTTGGCGGTCTTGCGACGAGTCTTCTTCTTCGCAGTCTTCCGCTTGGCGGTCTTCTTCCGCGTGACCTTCCGCTTGGCGGTCTTCTTCCTCGCCACCTTCCTCTTCGCGGTCTTCTTCTTTCGAGCTACCTTTTTCTTCGCCGCCTTCTTCTTGGCGGTCTTCCTCTTGGTCTTCTTCTTGGCGACTGCCACGAAAATCCACCCCCTTCCGTGGGATTAGGTTGAGGCGCTGCTCCCCCTGGATGACGCTCGGTTCTCACCGGACTTGCCGGCTTGCCCACCGTTGGCGGTGAGGGCCCGAACCAGTTCCAAGAGCTGCTCCAGATCAAAGGGTTTCCGCAGGTAGTGATCCACCACCAGCGAACGACAGACTCGTTCCGAGTCCGGACTGTCGAAGGCGGTCATCACCACGGCCTTGCCCCGAAATCCCGCGTCTCGGCGCTCCCGCAGCAGGTCCAGACCGGACTTGCCCGGAAGCTTGACGTCCAACACGAGGAGGTCCACTGGCTCCGCTGCCGACAGCTCGCGCTCGGCCTCTTCGGCGCTGGAAGCAACCAGCACATCGAAGCCGCCTTCGCGCAGCGCGTTCGACAGGGTCCGGAGGAGCAGCACCTCGTCATCGACAATCAGGACTCTGGGACTCAACGCGGAACCCTCATGGTCCCCGACAGTTACCAATTCCGTGCCGATACGCGACCAAAGATCACACCAGCCACAACACATTGTGAATATGTCAGTTAACGGCCCGACAATCAGTTGCGGCGAATCCGTCGATGGCGTGGGGAGGAGGCTGCAACTGTCGAGAATCTGGACAGTTGCGAGCCCGTAAGCTCCAACCCGTGGCCCAGCAACTAGTTAGGAATGCAAAGCGAGAGGCGTCAACTATTCTGACATGTCAAGGAACTGGACACCTTCTCGAGGTGCGCCGATCGCTTCAGTCGATCGAGCAATCCTTGGCGGGAAAGGCCGAGCACGCGCGCGGCCTGGCTCTTGTTTCCTTCGCAGGCGACCAGGACTCGCGCGATGTGCTCTTCTTCTACGTCGTGCAACGTGCGATTCCATGCGGACTCCTCGGCGCGGGTCGCCTCCGCGCGATCCTCCCCGCTCTCCGCGCGTTCCAGGAACTCCGATGGCAGATGCTGCGAGAGCAACGTCTCCCCGTCTTCGAGGAGCACGATCCGTTCGATCAGATTGCGGAGCTCGCGCACGTTCCCCGGCCATCGGTAGCGGAGGAACAGTTCCCGCACCTCCGGGCTCAGATCGCGGAACCCCTTCTTCATCTCGAACGAGAACCGCCGCAGGAAGTAGACCGCGAGCAGGTTGACGTCCTCCTCCCGTTCCCGGAGCGGGGGCATCTCGACGCGGACCACCTGGAGGCGCCAGAAGAGGTCCTCGCGAAACTCTCCGGCCTCGACGGCCGCCTCGAGATCGACGTTCGTCGCGGTCACGATCCGGATGTCGACATCGATGTCGACGCTTCCCCCCACCCGCTTGAACGTCCGGTACTCGATGAACCGCAAGAGCTTCGCCTGCGTCGACGCCGGCAGGTCGCCGATCTCGTCGAGGAAGAGGGTCCCCCCGTCGGAGAGCTCGACGAGCCCCCTCTTCAGGTGGGTCGCTCCGGTGAACGCTCCTCGTTCGTGGCCGAAGAGCTCGTTCTCGAGAAGCGTCTCCTGCAACGTCGAGCAGTTCAGCTCCATGAAGGGGGCGCGGCGGCGGCCGCTCTCGAAGTGGATCGCCCGCGCGACGAGCTCCTTCCCCGTTCCGCTCTCCCCGAGGATCAGCACGCTCGCCGCGTCCGACCGGGCGACCCGGTGCACCAGGTCGAGGGTCTCCCGCATCCGCCGGCTCTCCCCGATGATCTGCTCCCGGGCGTAGCGCCCCGTCTCCCGGCGCCGGTAGACGGCCAGGTAGCTGTCGCGGGCGGACGCCTTCCGTGCCGTCGCGACCGCCAGGACCACCTCGTCGAGGTCGTACGGCTTGCGCAGGAAGTCGGCCGCCCCTCGTTTGATCGCCGAAACCGCAGCCTTCGTGTCGGCATAGGCGGTCAGGACGATCACCTGCGTCGCCGCCTCGATCCTCCGAATGCGGGGGATCAGCTCGAGCCCGTCGGCGTCCGGGAGCCGGAGATCCAACAGCACGATCCCGGGTCGCCAGGCCTCCAGCTTGCGGAGCCCCTCCTCCCCGGTCAGCGCCGTCTCCACCTTGTACCCGCCGTCCTCCAGGACCCGGGTCAGCGACCGCGCGATGGCCGGCTCGTCGTCGATGATCAGGACCTTCCCGGTCAAGAGGCGTCCTCCCCGATCGGGACCGGGAACGAGAGGCGGAACGTGACCCCGCCTTGCGATCGGTTGCGGACGTTGATCCGTCCTCCGTGCTCCTGAACGAGCTGGAGGGAAATCGAGAGGCCGAGCCCGGTCCCGGACGGCTTGGTCGTGAAGAACGGGTCGAAGATCCGGTCGAGCATCTCCTCCTCGATCCCGGAGCCGGTGTCGCTGACGGCGATCTCCACCGCCGTCCGCGAGCGGTACCGGCGGCTCGAAGTGGTCACCTTCAGGGTGCCCCCGTCCGGCATCGCCTCGAGCGCGTTGCGGATGATGTTCAGCAGCACCTGGTGCATCGCGTCGAAGTCCATCGGGATGCGGGGCAGCTCCGTCTGGCTGTCCCGCTTGAGCTGGACCTCGGAGTGCTCGAAGTGGGCACTCAGCGTGTCGAGGACCTTCTCCATCACCTCGTTGACGTCCCCGGGCCGCTTCTCGAGGGTCTTCGGCCGCGCGAACTGGAGCAGATCGGTCGTGAACTGCTCGATCCGGTCGAGCTCCTTGATCACGTCCTCCAGATCGGTCCGCAGCTCCCCCTCCATCTTCGAGCCGACGAATTGGATGGTGGTCCGGACCCCGGTCAGGGGGTTGCGGATCTCGTGGGCGATCACGGCCGACAGGTTCCCGATCGAAGCGAATCGGTCGAGCCGCCGCTGGAACTCCAGCTCCCCCACCGCCTCGGTGATATCCTCGAACGCCAGGATCCCCCCGAGATCGTTCTCCTCCCGCACGACCGGGAGCCAGCGCGCCTCGACGGTCAACTCCCGATCACCCGAGGAGAGCACCATCTCCCGGGTCATCGACTCGCCGATCTCGGGCGGCCACAGGCTCGTTCCCCTGGCGGGAGCCCGCACCTGGAGGATCTCGGTCACCGGTCGCTGGCGGACCTCCTCCGGGTCCAGTCCGAACAGCTCCTGCGCCCGGCGATTGAGGAAAAGGATCTTTCCCGCCGTGTCGACCGCGACGATTCCGGAATCCAGTGCATCGAGCAGCATGCGGGCGAACCCGCGGTCGGTCTCGATCAGTGTCGTCTCGTTCATGCTCGCTTCTTCGCCTCCTGCGCGTCGGTCCGATTCCATTCTCCCCTCGTTCTCCATCTCGTGCTAGCCTCGATTCGCGGTCGTGTGCATTTCGATGGAGGCGTCAATCCGATGAAGGCGATCTGGACTCCCTGGAGGATGCCGTACATCCTCTCGATCAAGAAAGGGACGAGCTGCGTGTTCTGCTCCGATGTGTTCTCCGAGGAGCGGAACGACGGTGACGGCCCGTCGCTGCTCCTCCACCGCGGCCGCACCGCGTTCGTCGTCCTGAACCTCTACCCCTATACGATCGGTCATCTGATGGTCGTTCCGTATCGTCACGTCGCACGGCTGCAGGATCTGGAGCCGCGCGAGATGGAGGAGATCTCCCTGCTCCTCCGCGATGCGGAACGCACCGTGGCACGCGTGCTCGGGGACCGGATCCACCATGTGGGGATCAACACGGGTCATTGCGCCGGCGCCGGGGTCGAAGGACACCTTCACCTCCACCTCGTCCCGGATCCGAACGAGAAGGCGGCGGAGGCTCGGGACCGCGATCCCGGGGACCCGCCCGAGCCACCCGCGCGGACGCGGGAACGGCTTCTCGCCGGCTGGCGGACCGACTCTCCCTGATCCAAGGCGCCCCTCCGGATCCCCCCGTCCGCGTCAATGGACGGACTCCTCCCCCATCTCGGGCACCTCCAACTTGGGGAGCCCCCGCTCGCGGAGCGCGTCGGCGGACGAGAGGCTCTGATCCTCCGCGCCGTGGAGCACGAAGATCCGTGCCGGCGCGTTCCCCGCCGCCTCTCCCGGCGGTTGACGAACTCGAGGTCCTTCTGCGGGATAGGCGCGCTGTCCGGAAGCATCGCCCTGCATGGATCGAGCGTCGCGGCCGTGGCGTGGATCTTCCCCCTGTATCCCCGTTTGCAGAGCGACGGGAGGTTCCCGCCGTGGTCGATGGGGGCGTGCGAGAGAACCACGCCGTCGAGCGACTCGGGATCGTACGGGAAGGTCCGGTTCCGCGCGTCGGCGATGTCCCGCGACTCCTGGAAAAGGCCGCACTCGAGCAGAGCCCGATGGGAGCCGACCCGGAGAAGAAACCTCGAGCAGGTCACGCCGCGCACCGCTCCGCTGAACTGGATCTCCAAACCGATTCTCCGCCGTCCCGACGCTTCTCGTCCCGACCGTTTCGTGCCATCTATAAGTTGCCGCGGGAACCGTGTCAATCGAATGCCGTCGTCTTGACAGTGTCGGAGGCGCGGGATAGCGTCATGCGAACGCAACGGGAGGTACACGTGTCCGGTTCTCTCGCGTCTCTTCCCCGGATCCTCTGCGCGGCGGGGGCGCGTCCGAATTTCATGAAGGTCGCTCCGATCCTCGCCCGCCTGCGGGAGAGCCGGCGGCTGGCCGGGTTCCTCGTCCACACGGGACAGCACTACGACGCCGCGATGTCGGAGGCGTTCTTCCGCGACCTCGGGATTCCCGAGCCCGACGAGCACCTCGGCGTCGGCTCGCACTCCCCGCCGGTGCAGACCGGCCGGATCATGGAGCGCTTCGCTCCGATTCTCGACGCGGTCCGGCCCGCCTGCGTTCTGGTCGTCGGCGACGTCAACTCCACGCTCGCGTGCGCGCTGGCGGCCGCGAAGGTGTTCGTCCCGGTGGCCCACGTCGAGGCGGGCCTGCGCAGTGGCGACCGGACCATGCCCGAGGAGCTCAACCGGATCCTGACCGATGCCGCCTCCGACCTGCTGTTCACCACCTCCCCCGACGCCGACGCGAATCTCCGGCGCGAGGGGATCCCGCCGGCGCGGATCCACCGGGTCGGCAACGTGATGATCGACTCCCTCCGGCGGTTCCTCACCGACGCGGAGCGATCCCGGATCCTGGAGGAGATCGGGGTGGAGCCGGGCCGGTACGCTCTCGTGACGCTCCACCGCCCCTCGAACGTGGATCGCCGCGAGGACCTCGACCGGATCGTCTCGATCCTGGAGGGGACGGCGGCGCGGATTCCGGTCGTGTTCCCGGTCCACCCCAGGAGCCGGGCGCGGCTGCAGGAAGAGTCGCTCTTCGACCCGCTGCGGCAGATTCCGCAGCTCCATCTGCGGGAGCCGGAAGGGTATCTCGATTTCCTGAAGCTGGTCTCGAAGGCGCGGATCGTCCTCACCGATTCCGGGGGGATCCAGGAGGAGACGACCGTGCTGGGAGTGCCGTGTCTCACCCTGCGCCCGAACACCGAGCGACCGATCACGATCGACGAGGGGACCAACCGGCTGGTCGGATCCGATCCGCGCCGGGTTCTCGAGGCGGTCGAGGCGGAACTGGAGCGGTCCCCCGCCCGCACGGGCCGGATCCCCGATCTGTGGGACGGGAGAGCCGCGGATCGGATCGTCCGGATCCTCGAGGAGATCTACGCCCGTTGACCGATGCTCCGCGGATCGGGATGCTCCTCGACCGCCCGTTTCCCCCCGATCCACGCGTCGCCAACGAGGCGCGCTCGCTCGTCCGCGCCGGGTACCGGGTCGCGCTCGCCTGCTGGCGGCTCGACGACGCGACGCCGGAGGAGGAGACCTGGGAAGGGATCGACGTGTGGCGGACTCGGATCGGGAGCGCCTTCTACCGGAAGGCGTCGGCGATCAGCCTGGAGATGCCGTTCTATCGGTGGGCGGTCCGGCGGGCGCTGGCGCGCCTCGACCGGAGCGGGCCGCTCGCGGCCTTGCACACCCACGACCTTCCGATGGTCTCCGAGGGGGCGCGGTTCTGCAGGCGCCGTGGAATCCCGCTGATCGCCGATCTCCACGAGAACTGGCCGGCGGCCCTGCGGACCTACCAGTACGCGCAGACCCGGCTCGGGCGGATCCTGATCTCGCCGGACCGATGGGCGGCGCATGAACGGGCGATCCTGCCGCGTGCCGACCGGATCGTGGTCGTGATCGAGGAGGCGAAGGAGCGACTTGTCGCGCTCGGACTCGAGCCCGACCGGATCGCGGTGGTCCGGAACACGGTCGCCGTCGACGAGTTCTCGCGCTTCGGGGTCGATCGCGCGCTCCTCGCCCGGTTCCACGGCCGGTTCGTGATCTCCTACCTCGGCGGGTTCGACCGCCATCGCGGGCTCGAGTCGGCCGTCGACGCGATGCCGCAGATCCTCGAACGGATTCCCGACGCGCTCCTTCTGCTCGTCGGGCGGGGGGCGACCGAGACGGCGTTGCGGGAACGCGCCGCCCGCCTCGGCCTCGGCGACCGGGTCCGGTTCGAGGGATGGCAGCCGTTCGCGCGGTTCCCGAGCTACCTCGCCGCCTCGCAGGTCAGCCTGATCCCGCATCTGCGCAACGAGCACACCGACACCACGATCCCCCACAAACTGTTCCAGACGATGCTTCTCGAGCGCGCCGTCGTGGTCAGCGACTGCCGCCCCCTCCGGCGGATCGTCGAGGAGACCGGTTGCGGGACCGTGTACCGTTCGGGCGACGCCGGGGAGCTCGCCCGCGCCGTCGTCGCGCT
>WJJW01000097.1 GCA_014729455.1 Candidatus Eiseniibacteriota bacterium | reverse complement strand
TCTCGATGTTGATCAGCTTCATCATCCTCCGCGCGATGGGCGTGACCCTCAACATGGTCGTCCTGTTCTCGCTGATCCTGGCGCTCGGAATGCTCGTCGACAACGCGATCGTGATCGTCGAGAACATCTTCCGATTCCGGGTGCAGGGGAAGGGAAGATTCGAAGCGGCGAAGGAGGCGACGCATCAGGTTTCGGCCGCGGTCATCGCCTCCACCCTGACCACGCTCGCCGCCTTCGGTCCCCTCCTGTTCTGGCCGGGGATCATGGGCGAGTTCATGAAATACCTCCCGATCACGGTGATGGTGACGCTCGCCTCCTCCCTGTTCGTGGCGATGATCTTCAATCCGGTCCTCTGCGCCAACCTGATGAGCGTGCCGGAAGGGGCGGGAAAGCGGCAGCGCCCCGGCGATCGCTTGATCGCCTTCGGCATGCGCTCCTACGAGCCGACGATCCGCTGGGCGCTCCGCCACCGCGCCCTGACCCTCGCGGGGATGTTCCTCCTCCTGATCCTCTCGACGGTCGTCTTCGGGATGTTCAACGCCGGCGTGGAGCTGTTCCCCGACACGGACCCCACTTTCGCCTACGCCGGGATCGAAGCGCCCTCGGGAACGCGGATCGAGGTGACCAACGCTTATGCGAAGGAGATCGAGGAGGAGGTCTCGCGGGTCCCCGATCTGAAAGCGTACGTCGCCGACGTCGGAAGGGCCGGCGGGCAGCAGCTCGTCTCGGCGGGAGGATCGGGAAACCACGCGGTCGTGAGCCTCGAGTACATCAAGAAGGAAGAGCGCGGGATGAGCTCGCGGAAGTCGCTTCAAGACCTTCGCAAACGGCTGGGGAGCTTCACCGGCGCCGAGCTGACGATCGACAAGCAGGAGGAGGGGCCGCCGACGGGCAAACCGGTGACGATCGAGATCTCCGGCGACGACTTCCCGACGCTCGGCGACCTGGCGGAGCAGGTGCGGGACGAGATCCGCGACATCCCCGGACTCGTCGATCTGCAGGACGACTACGACCGGGGTCGTCCCGAGATCCGGATCCGTCCGTCCCTGGAGAAGGCCGCGCGCTACGGTCTGCGGACGATCGATCTGGCCACCACGATCCGGACCTCCGTGCGCGGCGAGGACGTCTCCGAGTACCGGGTCGGCGAGGACGAGTACGACATCGTCGTGCGCCTCGACGAGCCGGAGCGCAAGAGCGTCGAGGACATCGAGGATCTGACCGTCTTCTACGAGGGGAGCCACATCCCGGTCACCGCCTTCGCCGACGTCGACTTCCACACCGGTCTCGGGGCGATCCAGAGGATCGACTCCAAGCGCGTCGTGACCGTGACCGCCGACGCCGCCTCCGGTTACAACAGCACCGCCCTGCTCAACGCGGTGCGGGAGCGGCTCGCGGATTTCCCGCTGCCGGCCGGGTACCACATCGAGTACACCGGCGAGAACGAGGAGCAGGAGAAGGCATCGGCCTTCCTCAGCGACGCGTTCGCGATCGCGATCATGCTGATCCTGCTGATCCTGATCACCCAGTTCACGTCGCTCCTCGTGCCGTTCGTCATCATCGGCAGCGTGGTCCTCTCGCTGATCGGGGTCTTCGCGGGTCTGCTGATGACCAACACCGCCTTCGGGATCATCATGACCGGAACCGGCGTGATCGCTCTGCCGGGGATCGTGGTCAACAACGCGATCGTGCTCCTCGACTACACGATCAAGCTCCGCGACGGCGGCATGGAGAAGAGGGAGGCGATCATCGAGGCGGGCAAGACCCGTTTCCGTCCGGTGGTCCTCACCGCCATGACGACCGTGCTCGGGTTGATCCCGCTGACGACCGGCTTCTCGATCGACTTCGCCCGGCTGTTCCGGGGCGACCTCGCGCACGTCTTCATCATCGGCGGGGAGTCGAGCCAATGGTGGGGGCCGATGGGCGTCGCCGTGATCTGGGGGCTCGCGGTGGCGACCTTCCTGACGCTGGTCGTCGTCCCGGTGATGTACTCCTCGATCGACCCGATCATCCGGGCCCTGCGGGCGATCCTCGACGGAATCGCCTCGCCGTTCCGGTCGCGGCGGACCTCCGGCCGGGCGGAAGCGTAGGCTCGGCGGCCCGCTCCCGCCCGGTGTCCGGGCACGTCGTTCAGAGCCGGTAGCGGATCTCCCACGGCTGGCGCTCGCCGGCACGGAAGTAGCGGCGCCAGATCACCAGCTCGCCGCGCTCCTGCGCGATCCGGTGGATCGGCTCGGGGGTCACCGCCACGATCTCCGCGCCGGCCGGGACCCGGACCGAACGGGTCACCAGCCGATCGTCGGGGTAATCACCCACGTTCCGGTAGACCCAGTCGCCCCCCTCGTCCCGGAACGCACCGGTGTCCCGGTAGACCACCGTGAGATCGGTCGCCTCCCCGGGAAGCACCGGCCGGGAGAGCGGCACCCGGATCCGCTTGCCGTCGAACGAGGGATCCTCGAGGATCTCGTAGCGCAGGTCGTTGCCGAACTCATCGATCACCCGATAGCGATCCAGCAGCTCCAGCTCGTGCCTCGCTATCCCCCACTTCACCTCGGAGATGATCGACGACCGCCGGTTCTCGCGACGGAGCCGGGAGCGCAGCTCGATCGTCCCGTCCGGCGACAGCTCCTCGTAGGTCTCCTGCTGCCGCGGCACCCGATCGATCGTCGCCGGACCGTGCGACGGGATCGCCTCGCCGCCGATCGAAGCGATCTCCCCCGGGGGGAGGATGAGGCAGGTCTCGGCGGTCTGGAGCAGAACCGATCCCTCACGCACCTCCATCAACAGCCCGTCGAACCGCTCCCCTCCGCGGAACTCGATCCGCTGCGGTTCGGGCCGGGCATCCGCTCCGCTGCGCTGCAGGACGACCAGAACGAGCAGCAGGGTCATGAGCGCCAAGGAGGCGGCCATCAGGGTTCTTCTCGACTTCATCACGATTCCTCCTTCCGGAAGCTCTCCGGAGCCACGCGGACCAAGCGGACCATTCGATCGCCTCCGGTCCGATTTCGATGTCGACGCCGGAGCCGTCGCGTCCGACGCGGAGCTCGACCAGGGAGTAGACGGGAACGGAGCGAGCCCACCCTTCCGGCAGGTCGCCCCGCTCCGGTCCTCGAACCAGGAGCGCGGCCAGAACGAGGCTGGCGGCGAGCGCGCCGACGGTGACCCAGTCGGCGGGTCGGAATGCCGCCCG
>WJJW01000096.1 GCA_014729455.1 Candidatus Eiseniibacteriota bacterium | reverse complement strand
TCATCGAGACACAGGGGGATCATCTCCCGTTCCTCTTCCCGGTAGACGAGGTTGTAGTGGTTCTGCATGGCGACGAACCGGCTCCAGCCCCGGGAATCGGAGGTGTGGAGGGCCTTCGCGAGCTGCCACGCTGCCATGCTGCTCGCTCCGAGGTAGCGCACTTTCCCGGCCTGGACGAGGGAGTCGAGCGCGGAGAGCGTCTCCTCGATCGGGGTGTGCGGATCCCACCGGTGAATCTGGTACAGATCGATGAAATCGACCCCGAGTCGCCGCAGCGAAGCGTCGCAGGCGGAGAGGACGTGCTTGCGGGAGAGACCCCCCCGGTTCGGTCCCTTGCCGGTCGGGAAGTAGACCTTCGTGGCCAGCACGTAGTCCTCCCGCGCGAGATGCTCCCGCAGGATCCGACCGGTCACCTCCTCGCTGCGGCCGTTGGAGTACATGTCGGCGGTGTCGAAGAAGTTGATCCCGCCTTCGATGGCCGCGCGGAAGTGGGGCCGGGCGGCCTCCTCGTCGAGGGTCCAGGGCCGCCATTGCGGATCACCGTAGGTCATGCAGCCGAATCCGATCCGGCTGACCTGAAGGCCGGTCCGGCCGAGGTGCGCGTAGTGCATCGTCGTCTCCTTCCGATCGTTCCGCATCGAACCCGGCTCGTCGGGTCGCCGCGAAGCGTACCGGAAGGGGGCCGATCATTCGACCAGGACGAGCCGCTCGGTGGTGATGCGCGTCCCGATCCGCAGCCGCGCGAAGAGGACCCCGGAGGCGGCCGGGCCGGCCGGAAGCCGATCGAGGTTCACTGGAACGACGTGGTCGCCCGGCCCGAGAGTCCCGTCGAGAAGACGTGCGACGCGGCGCCCGGAGGGGGTGTGGAGGTCCAGGAGGACCGGTTCCTCCGCGCGCAGACTGAACCGCAGCGTCGTCGCGCCGCGGAATGGATTCGGGGCGCCCCGCAGGAGGATCCGCGTCTCCGCGGCGGTCTCGGCGACGCCGATCACGGTGGCGCGGAGAACGAAGAGGCCCCGCTCGATGTCGGAGACGAGGATCGTGCCGCTGGGCAGTCCGGTGTAGACGCCCCAGGCGCCGTTGAAGCTCGCCGCGTCGTCGTCGGGATAGCTGTCGAACCAGGCGACCTCCGTCTCCTCACCCGGTTCGCGGACGTCCCAGATCCGCAGTCCGCTGCGGTAGTTCGCCTCGTAGAGGTATCCGTCCCGTCCCATCGGGTTGTGGTCGATGGCGGGCAGCCCGTTCGTGAAGGACCCGAGGTAGGTCGGGTTCTCCAGATCGCTGACGTCGACGGTATAGGTCGTCGTCGTGGCGACGTCGGGATCGTTGAGCTCATCGAGCTCGTCGTTGACGTAGAGCAGACTCTTGTCGTCGGAAAGCCAGGCGTGGTGGCAATAGGCGGTGTTCGGATAGACGAGCTGCCCCAGCGTCGTCATGTTCGACTTGTCGGTCACGTCGATGATGATCAAGCCCGCGGGGCCGGCGGCGGCGAAGGCGATCTCTCGCCCGGCGTACGGGCCGCTTTGGTAGGTCGTCACGAGGACGTCGTGGACGTACGTCTCGTCCCAGATCGTCGTCCCGTCGAACGTCGGATTCTCGGGATCGGAGAGATCGACGGCGATCAGCCCTCCGTTGGACAGGGGCGGTCCTCCGTAGTTGGAGCCCGCGAGGTAGGCGGTGCCGGAGGCGGGATCGAGGGCGATGTTGTGGGAGGTGATCAGTCCGAGATCGTTCACCTCCCGGATGAGCTGCACCTGCCCCGCGTCGATCTGGCGCAGATCGATCACCTGGATCCCGTTGCCGGTCTGCTCGCCGTGCCGCGGAAGGTCGTGGACCGCGAAGGCGAACTCGCCATGCGTCTTCATGTCCCGCCAGATCGACTCTTCGCCGGGGATCACGCCGACCACCTGGGGATCGAGCGGATCGGTCACCTCGACGAACCCGGTCCCTTTGGCGAGGCCGATGACCGCGTACTCCCGCCCCGAAGGGGAGACGTAGCCGGTGATGTCGTTGGCGCGGGTGCTCCCTCCCGGGAGCTCGCCGAGCGGGACCCATCCGAGCAGCTCGACTCCGGAGGCGGGGAAGGTGTCGAGGATCCGACCCGTCTGGTCAGGAGAGAGCGCGGCTCCGCGGTGCCCCGGACCCTCGTACGGGTTCTGCTCGTCATGGATCTTCGGGTCGTCGTGCGTCGGGGCCGCCCCGGAGGGAACGGTCAGGGACAAACAGGCCAGGACGCCGATCGCGCAGAGCATCGGCCACGGAGTCGAATTGCGTCGCATCGAATCCTCCTTGGGTTCGAGAGGACGGGGGCGCCGGCGGCCGCGGCGGAACGGTGTAGAATACCACACTGAAGAGTCAAGATAACAGCCGATCGGGTCTGGATGTGCCTTCCTTCACATCCTCGGGGCGCTCCGCTGGACCTGCGCCGGGCCCGGCTTGCCCGTAGAATCCCGGGAGCAGCGATGATCAAGTACATCGGTTCGAAGCGGAGGATCGTTCCCGGAATCGTCGCGACCGTCGCGGGCGTCGGCGCGGTGCGGACGGTCCTCGATCCGTTCTCGGGAACGACGCGGGTGGCCCAGGGCCTCAAGGCGGCCGGGTTTCGGGTCCACGCCAGCGACCTGGCGACCTACAGCGAGGTGCTGGGGACCTGCTACGTCGAGACGGACCGCGACGCGGTCGATCCGGCTGCGATCGAGCGGCTCCTGCGCGCGCTGCAGGCGACCCCCGCGCGCGAGGGGTACTTCACCGAGACGTTCTGTCGCCGGTCCCGCTACTTCCATCCCCGCAACGGAGCACGGATCGACGCGATCCGCGAGGAGATCGACCGCCTCGATCTGGATCGAACGCGTCGTTCGATCGCCTTGACGAGCCTCCTCGAAGCGGCCGATCGCGTCGACTCGACGACCGGACTCCAGATGGCGTTCCTGAAGAGCTGGGCACCGCGCGCGCTGTCCGATCTGCAACTCCGGCCGCCGCGCCTCCTTTCCGGATCGGGGCGGATCAGCCGTTGCGACGCGAACCGTCTGGTCCGCGACCTTGCGACGGTCGATCTCGCCTACCTCGATCCGCCGTACAACCAGCACTCGTTCTTCCGCAACTACCACGTCTGGGAAACGCTGGTACGCAACGACGCGCCCGAGGTGTACGGGATCGCCTGCAAGCGGCTGGACTGCCGGGAACGGCGCAGCCCCTACAACTCCCGAACCGGATTCGGAGCGGCGCTTCGCGACCTGCTCGCGAACGTGAAGGCGACCTATCTGCTCCTCTCCTGCAACAGCGAGGGGTACCTGGACCCCGCCGCCGCGCCGGGGCTCTTGGAGCGTTGGGGGGCGGTCGGACTCCTGGAGATCGACGCGAAGCGATACGTCGGCGCCCAGATCGGAATCCACAACCCGCGCGGGGAGAAGGTCGGGCGGGTGACGCACCTCCGCAACCGGGAATACCTCTTCCTCGCCGGTCCCGATCCGGAGGCGATCGAGCGGGGACTGCGGGCGGGAGCGGAAGCGCTCGGTCCGGCCGCGCTCGGATGGCGAAAGGGGACCGCGTTCTCGCCGAAGCCTTGATCTCCGAACTTTCGTTCGGTATCGTCTCCTCCAGGAAGGAGGACCGAACGATGCCGAAACATCCCCCCCGCCGGGAGCAGAGTCCCACCGGGCCCGCCGCGGGGATCGCGGAGGTCTGGGAGGACGCGCCGGCGATCCTCCATCTCGACATCGACGCGTTTTTCGCATCGATCGAGCAGCTCCGGGATCCGCGTCTCCGTGGGCGCCCGGTCATCGTGGGCGCCGGCGTGATCGCGAGCTGCTCCTATGAAGCCCGCCGGAAAGGGTGCAAGGCCGGGATGCCGCTCACCGAGGCGCGCCGTCTCTGCCCGGAGGCGATCCTCCTCGACGGGCACGCCCAGATCTACCGTTGCTTCGCCGAGCGGATCTTCGAGATCGCCTCCCGCTACGCCCCGTCGATGGAGACGTATCTGGACGAGGCGTACCTCGACCTGACCGGCACCGGACGACTTCACGCCTCGTTTCGGGAAGCGGGGATACGCCTCCGCGCCGAGATCCGCCGGGCGACCGGGCTGGCCGTTTCGGCCGGGATCGGAACGAACCGGATGATCGCGAAGATGGTGACGAAGACGGTCAAGCCGGACGGCTTCGCCCTCCTTCCACCGGGGGAGGAGGACCGGTTCGTCCTCTCCCGGCCGATCGGGGATCTTCCGGGGGTCGGACGGGCCGTCGGGCCGACGCTCTGGAAGCTGAACGTCCGGACCGTGGCGGATCTCCGGGAGCTGCCGGAACAGGCGCTCCGGGGCCTGTTCGGCCGGGCCCTGGGGAGAGCGCTCTGGGAACGGGCCCGGGGACGGGACGGGCGGATCGTCTCGGAGCGGGAGGTTCCGTCTTCGATCCGCAGGGAGACCTCGTTCCATCAGCCGACGATCGAGCGGCGGGAGCTGATCGGCATGCTCCACTATCTGTCGACCCGCGCCGGACGGGAGATGCGCCGTCTCGGCCTCGCCTGCCGGACCGTCCGGGTCCACCTGCGGTACGCCGACGGGGTCTCCGATGCGCGTCGCTCGACCTTCCCTTCGCCGACGGCGGTCGACCAGCAGATCTACGGGCGCGCCGAGCTGCTGTTCCTCTCCCTGTTCACGCGGCGCGCGGCGATCCGGAACGTCGGCGTCGAGCTTTCCGGCTTCGGGCCGGCGTCCGGGGAGCAGCTCGATCTCCTCGGTGGGGAGGAACGGGTCCGGCGCTGCGACCTCGAGCACGGGCTCGATCGGGTCCGGGATCGATTCGGCTTCGCCGCGGTCCTCGGTGGACCGAGCCTGGAGCTCGTGGAGCGCCTGCCGCGGGACGCCCACGGCTTCGTGCTCCGGACCCCGAGCTTGACGAAGTGACGGGAGCGGGCGCGTTCCGTCTCAGTAGAGCGCCGCGCCGGCCGTGGAGACGACGTACTGCGGCCGGGGACAGACGTGCGCTTCTTCGCCCTCGGCATGCTCGCCGGCATGCTCATGCTCATGTTCGTGCGCGGCCGTCTCCTCGGGCGCTTCCACCGGTTCCAGGACCGTGACGGTCCCCTGGATCGCGACGCGGCGGCCCATGCAGTCGGTCGGCAGGAGCACCGAATGGTCCAGGCTCCGCGCGAGGAACGTCGCTCCGTCCTCGTCGGCCACCTCCGCCCAGCATCCCGATCCCTGGCAGATCCCGACGACCGTTCCTTCCAGCAGCACGGCCTGATCGACGTAGGCTTCGGTGCGCGCGGCGAGGTCGGAGATCGACACCGCCTCCTCGAGGGTGATCGGCGATCCGACGGTGAGCGCGGGCGTTCCCTCGGTCCTCGACTTCGAGCAACCGAGCCCCCCGGCCAGGCAGAGAATCAATGCGAAAACAAAGAGCGTGCGCCAGAGCATCGGCCTTTCTCCTCCATCACGTGTGGAAGCCCCGGCCGGCCGTTTCGCCGGCCGGGATGATTGTACACGCTCGCGGGCGGCGCGGGAACCGATCCAGGTCTTCCGTGATCATCCGAAAGGGGATTCCCGCCTCGACGTCGAAGAACCCCTTGAAATGTCGCCGTTCGTCGTCTGCAATGAGACGTTCGTGCAATCGACGAGGAGAAGACGAGGAGAACCGGGCCGCGCGCGTCGCCCGAAGGCGATGCCGGCGCAGTGGACGGCCCGGCGCCAGGGAAGGAGAGACCGACCGTCATGGCACCGAAGAGGGGTCCGAAGACCCGTTCGCTTCCCCCCAGCCGACCGACCCGGATCGTCATCGAGCGGGTCCGGCCGGAGATCGATTGCGGGCGCCACCCGATCAAGCGGGTCGTCGGGGAGGAGGTCTCCGTCACGGCGGACATCCACGCCGAAGGGCACGACCGGGTCGCCGCGCGCCTGCTCCATCGTTCGGGCCCGGAGGCCGACTGGTCGGAGGCCGAGATGGTCCCGCTCGGAAACGACCGGTGGGAGGCCCGTTTCGCGGTCGAGGAGATCGGTTCCCATGAATACACGATCGAGGCGTGGATCGATCACTTCGAGACCTGGCGGAGCGATCTCGAGAAGCGGGTCGAGGCGGGAGAGGACGTCTCGGTGGATCTGCAGATCGGCGCCCAGCTCATCGAGGAGGCGGCGCGCCGCGCCGGGGGAGCCGAAGAGCGCCGGATGCTTCGCTGGGCAAACCAGCTCCGCTCCCGCCGGCCCGTACGCGCGGACGGCCGGATCCGGGCGGCGCTCGATGAGGATCGCGCCCGCAGGATCGCGCAGCATCCCGAACGGCGCTGGGCGGCGCGGTACGAGCGGACCTTGCGGGTGACGGTCGAGCCCGAGCGGGCGCGGTTCAGTGCGTGGTACGAGTTGTTTCCGCGCTCCACCGCCGCCGAGCCGGGGCGGCACGGCACGTTCCGGGACGTGGAGGCCCGGCTTCCCTACGTCGAGGAGATGGGGTTCGACGTGCTCTACCTCCCGCCGATCCACCCGATCGGCCGGCGGCATCGCAAGGGACCCAACGGCGCACTGGAGGCGGGGGAGGAGGATCCGGGGAGCCCCTGGGCGATCGGCGGCCCGGAAGGGGGGCACCGCGAGATCCATCCCGAGCTCGGCTCCCTGAAGGACTTCCGGCGTCTGGTCCGCAAGGCGGAGGAACGGGGGATCGCGGTGGCCCTGGACATCGCTTTCCAGTGCTCGCCCGACCATCCGTACGTCCGCGAGCACCCCGAGTGGTTCCGCCAGCGTCCGGACGGGACGATCCAGTATGCGGAGAACCCGCCGAAGAAGTACCAGGACATCTACCCGTTCGATTTCGAGTGCGAGGACTGGCGCGGGCTCTGGAAGGAGCTGCTGGAGGTGGTGCGCCATTGGATCGATCAGGGGGTGCGGATCTTCCGGGTCGACAATCCGCACACCAAGCCGTACGCGTTCTGGGAGTGGATGATCGGCGAGGTCAGGCGGACCGATCCCGACGTGCTGTTCCTCTCCGAGGCGTTCACCCGTCCGAAGGTGATGGCCCGTCTGGCGAAGGTCGGGTTCAGCCAGTCCTACACCTACTTCACCTGGCGGAGAACCGCCTGGGAGCTCCGCGGATACCTCGCGGACCTGACCCGGACCGAGCTGGCGGAGTACTTCCGCCCCAACTTCTGGCCGAACACGCCGGACATCTTGACCGAGGAGCTGCAGATCGGGGGACGCGCGGCGTTCATGAAACGCCTGGTGCTCGCCGCGACGCTTTCCGCGAGCTACGGGATCTACGGCCCGGCCTTCGAGCTCTGCGTCGGCGCGCCGCTCCGGCTCGGCGGGGAGGAGTACCTCGACTCCGAGAAGTACCAGATCCAGGACTGGGACCTCGACGACCCCGTCAGCCTCCGGCACCTGATCGCCCGCATCAACCGGATCCGGCGGTCCGAGCCGGCGCTGCAGCAGAACCGGGATCTCCGGTTCCTCGAGACGACCAACGACCGGCTCCTCGCTTACGCGAAAGGCTCCAGGGACCCATCCGGAGGGACCGTCGTCGTCGTCGTGAACCTCGAGCCGGAGTTCACCCATTCGGGGTACCTGACGTTGCCGACCGAAGAGCTCGGGCTGGAGCCGGGGCTTCCGTTCCAGGTCCACGACCTGCTGACCGAGGCCCGGTACCTGTGGCACGGAGGTCGCAACTACGTGGAGGTGACGAGCGGGGCGGTGCCCGCCCACATCTTCCGGATCCGCCGCCGAACGCGGACCGAGCGGGATTTCGACTACTACCTATGAGCACGAGCAAGCGACCGACCGGCACACGCAAGCGCGCGGCCGAGGGGATCCTCGCGCGTTCGGACGATCCCCTCTGGTACAAGGATGCGGTCATCTACGAGCTGCACGTCCGGGCGTTCGCCGACGGGAACGGGGACGGCATCGGGGACTTCCGCGGGCTCGCCGACCGGCTCGACTACCTCCGGGACCTGGGGATCACGGCCGTCTGGCTGCTCCCGTTCTATCCTTCGCCCCTGCGGGACGACGGGTACGACATCGCCGACTACACGAAGGTCCATCCCGACTACGGGACGCTCCGGGACTTCAAACGGTTCCTCCGCGAAGCGCACCGGCGGGGGATTCGCGTGATCACCGAGCTCGTGCTCAACCACACGTCCGATCAGCACCCGTGGTTCCGGCGAGCGCGGCGCGCGCCCGCCGGCAGCGTGGCGCGGGACTTCTACGTCTGGAGCGACACGCCGGATCGTTTCGCGGAAGCCCGGATCATCTTCAAGGATTTCGAGTCCTCGAACTGGAGCTGGGATCCGGTCGCCAAGGCGTACTACTGGCACCGCTTCTACGGCCACCAACCCGACCTGAACTACGACAGCCCGGCCGTACGTCGGGCGATCATCCGGGTGATCGACTTCTGGCTCGGAATGGGGGTCGACGGGCTCCGGTACGACGCGGTCCCCTACCTGTACGAGCGCGAGGGAACGAGCTGCGAGAACCTGCGCGAATCTCATGACATGCTGCGCAAGCTCCGGGTCCACGTCGACGAGCGGTACACGAACCGGATGTTCCTCGCCGAGGCGAACCAATGGCCGGAAGACGCCGCGGAGTACTTCGGCGACGGGGACGAGTGTCACATGGCCTTCCACTTTCCCGTCATGCCGCGGATGTTCATGGCCCTCCGCATGGAGGACCGCTATCCGATCATCGACATCCTCGAGCAGACCCCCGAAATCCCGGAGACGTGCCAGTGGGCGGTCTTCCTCCGCAACCACGACGAGCTGACGCTCGAGATGGTGACCGACGAGGAGCGGGACTACATGTACCGCGTCTACGCCCACGACCCGCGCGCCCGCATCAACCTCGGCATCCGGCGGCGGCTCGCTCCGCTGCTCGGCAACGATCGCCGCCGCATCGAGCTGATGAACGGACTCCTGCTCTCCTTGCCCGGGACTCCCGTGATCTATTACGGGGACGAGATCACCATGGGCGACAACATCTATCTGGGGGACCGGGACGGCGTGCGGACGCCGATGCAGTGGAGCGGCGACCGGAACGCGGGGTTCTCGCGCGCGAACGCCCAGAAGCTCTTCCTGCCGGTGATCATCGATCCCGAGTTCCACTACGAGGCGGTCAACATCGAGGCGCAGCAGAACAACCCGCACTCGATGCTCTGGTGGATGCGCCGCTTGATCGCGCTGCGCAAGCGGTTCCAGGCCTTCGGGAGGGGATCGATCCGGTTCCTCTATCCGCAGAACCGCAAGGTCCTGGCCTTTCTCCGAATTCACGGGGAGGAGACGATCCTCGTCGTCGCGAACCTGAGCCGGTTCGTGCAGTTCGTGGAGCTCGACCTGGAGGCGTACGAGGGGGTCGTTCCGATCGAGCTGTTCGGCCGCACCCGCTTCCCGCGGATCGGGGAGCTTCCGTACCTGCTGACCTTGGGGCCGCACGCCTTCTATTGGTTCCAGCTCAAGGGAGCGCCGCAACGGGGGACGGCCGTGGAGGAAAAGACGAGTCCCGAGCCGGCGGCGCTTCAGGTCAGCGCGGGCTGGGACTCGATTTTCCGCTCCCGGGCCTTCGAAGCGCTCGCCGACCGGTTGCCGGATCATCTGATGGAACAGCGCTGGTTCGGTGGCAAGGCCCGAACGATCAAGGGCGTGGATCTGATCGACGCAGTCCCCGTGGGGGGCGCGGGGGCCGCCGCATTCCTCGTCCTGATCCGGGTGAGCTACGTGGAGGGCGAACCGAGCCAGCACTGCCTCCCGGTGACGTATGCCGACGGATCCGAGCTCGATCGATGGGGAGGGGAACATGGCCCGCCGATCTTGACCCGGATCCGGTCGCGCGAGGGGGCGGGCGCGCTCTACGACGGGACCTGGAACGAGGGGTTCTGCGCGAGCCTCCTCGAGTCGATCCGGAAGCGCCGGCGGCTGAAGGGAAGCAGCGGGGATGTCGCGGCCGCGGCGTTCCGGGGGCTGCGACGGGTCCTCCCGAACGGCGAGCCGGCACCGGATCCGCGACGAATGCGCGCGGAGCAGAGCAACAGCTCGATCGTCTTCGGCGACCGGCTGATCCTGAAGATCTTTCGGAGCGTCGAACCGGGCACGAACCCGGAGCTGGAGATCGGTCGGTTCCTGACGGAGCGTTCGGGAAGCCGGCTGACTCCCGCGTGCGTCGGATCGCTGGAGTATCAGGGGAGGGGAGGGGCGTCCACGACGATCGGAGTCCTCCAGGAGTTCGTCCCGAACGGCGGGGACGCCTGGCGGCTCACGCTCGACCATCTCGGCCAGTTCTACGACCGGGTCTCCGCCGCCGAGCCGGCGACTCGGGCCGCCGTTCCGGAACCTCCCCGCTGGGAGTACTGCACGGGCGAGGCGATCCCCGAGCACGTGGAGGATCGGATCGGCGGCTATCTGGAGACCGCGCACCAGCTCGGGGCGCGGACCGGCGAGCTGCATCGGGTCCTGGCGTCGGAAAACGACGACCCCGCGTTCGCCCCCGAACCGTTCACGCCGTTCTACCAGAGGTCGCTGCTGCAGTCGCTGCGGAACAACGCCCGTTCCGCCCTCCAGCTGCTGCGGTCCTCGCTGGGCGGGGTCGCCGAAGAGCAACGCGGGCGGGCCGAAGCAGTTCTGGATCTCGAGCGGCGGATCGTCGGTCGCTACCACGAAGTGCTCAAACGGAAGCTGGAGACGACGCGGATCCGCGTGCACGGCGATTTCCACCTGGGGCAGATCCTCTACACGGGGACGGATTTCCTGATCCTCGACTTCGAAGGGGAACCGGTCCATAGCCTGGCGGCCCGGCGGATGAAGCGGAGTCCCTTGCGGGACGTCGCCGGGATGCTCCGCTCCTTCGACTACGCGGCGAGCACCGCTCTGGTCGAGCAGGGCAAACGGGGGGCGATCGGCGAACTGGACGTCCCGGTGATGGAGGAATGGGGACGCGCCTGGACGCAATGGGCGTCGGCGGCCTTCCTCTCCGCGTACCTCGACGAGGTCGAGCCGTGCCGGCTCCTGCCCGGGTCCGACACCGCGATGCGGGCGCTGCTCGAGATCTATCTGCTGGAGAAGGCGCTCTACGAGCTCGCCTACGAGCTCAACAACCGCCCCGCCTGGGTGGGGATCCCCCTGCGGGGGATCCTGGAGCTGATGGAGGAGCGGGAGTGAGGACGAGGAGGAGCGCAACACCGAACCGAAACGGCCGCGACACGGGAGGATTGCTGTGAACGCCGAACGGAACAGGAACACGGCGAGGGACCGAGGAGCGGGGGCGATCCCGCCGCATCCGATCCGGCTGACCGACCAGGACCTCTTCCTGTTCAACGAGGGAACCCACTATCGCTTGTACGAGAAGATGGGCTCCCACGTCGTGGAGATCGACGGGGTCAGAGGCGTCCTGTTCGCGGTCTGGGCTCCGAACGCGGAGAAGGTATCGGTGATCGGCGACTTCAACGGCTGGAATCGCGACAGCCACCCGCTGCGGGCGCGCGACGGTTCGGGGATCTGGGAGGGGTTCGTGCCCGGGCTCGACGCGGGAACGGTCTACAAGTACCACATCGTCTCGCGCTTCGGTGGCTACCAGGTCGACAAGGCGGATCCGTTCGCGATGCACCACGAAGTCCCGCCGAAGACCGCGTCCGTCGTCTGGAAGCCGGAATACGCCTGGAGCGACGCAGACTGGATGGCGCGCCGGGGGGAGCGCCAGCGTCTGGATCGACCGATCTCGATCTACGAGGTGCACCTGGGATCTTGGCGCCGGGTTCCCGAAGAAGGAAACCGCCCGCTCGGCTACCGGGAGATCGCTCCGCTTCTTGCCGACCACGTCCTACGGATGGGGTTCACGCACGTCGAGCTGCTCCCGATCGGCGAGCATCCCTTCTACGGCTCCTGGGGATACCAGTCGACGGGGTTCTTCGCGCCGACGAGCCGCTACGGGACTCCCGAGGACTTCATGGCCTTCATCGACACGCTGCACCAGAACGGGATCGGAGTGATCCTCGATTGGGTCCCTTCCCACTTCCCGACCGATGAGCACGGGCTCTCCTACTTCGACGGGACCCACCTGTTCGAGCATGCGGACCCGAGCCAGGGATACCACCCGGACTGGAAGAGCTCGATCTTCAACTACGGGCGCAACGAGGTGCCGAGCTTCCTGATCAGCAGCGCGTTCAACTGGCTCGATCTCTACCACATCGACGGGCTTCGCGTGGACGCGGTGGCCTCGATGCTCTATCTCGACTACTCGCGGAAGGAAGGGGAGTGGGTCCCCAACCGGTACGGAGGCCGGGAGAATCTCGAGGCGATCGACTTCCTGCGCAAGTTCAACACGGCCGTCTACGAGAGCTTCCCCGACGTGCAGACCATCGCGGAGGAGTCGACGGCGTGGCCGATGGTCTCCCGTCCCACCTATCTCGGCGGGCTCGGATTCGGGATGAAGTGGGACATGGGCTGGATGCACGACACCCTCAAGTACTTGGGCGAGGATCCGGTGCACCGGAAGTATCACCACCACAACGTGACCTTCCGGATGCTCTACGCGTTCACCGAGAACTTCGTCCTCCCTCTCTCGCATGACGAGGTGGCCCACGGCAAGGGCTCCCTCTGGGAGAAGATGCCCGGAGACGATTGGCGGCGGTTCGCCAACCTCCGGCTGCTCCTGGGCGACCTGTTCCTGCAGCCCGGCAAGAAGCTCCTGTTCATGGGAGGCGAGCTGGGGCAGATCAACGGATGGAACCACGACGTCAGCCTGGACTGGCATCTCCTCGATCGCGAGGCGAACCTGGGAATCACGCACTGGATCCGCGACCTGAACCGGCTCTATCGGTCGGAGCCCGCGCTGCACGAGATGGACATGGAGGCGGACGGCTTCGAGTGGATCGACGCGAACGACGCCGACCAGAGCGTCTTGAGCTTCGTGCGTCGGGATCGATCCGGCGGTTCCGAGATGATCGTACTCTTGAACTTCACGCCGATTCCCCGCCCGAACTATCGAGTCGGAGTGAGCAGGCGGGGAACGTACCGGGAGCACCTGAACAGCGACGCGGCCGTGTACGGAGGCAGCGGCCAGGGGAATCTGGGTGGAGTGGAAGCGGTCCCCGCCCCGTTCCACGGACGTCCCTGGTCCCTCACGCTGACGCTTCCCCCGCTCGGGATGCTCGTCCTGAAAGCGGACGAGAGCTGACGATGGAGAGGCAGCTCGGGGCGATCCCACGGCGGAGCGGGGGCACCGACTTCCGGGTCTGGGCTCCATTCGCTTCGCGCCTGGAGGTCGTCCCGGTCCAGCCGGAGGGGGAACCGGTCCCGCTGGCGAAGGACGCGTACGGCTACTTCTCCGGATCGATCGCCGGGATCGGGCCGGGGGACCGGTACCTCTACCGGATCGATGCGGACCGGGAACGTCCGGATCCCGCCTCGCGAGCGCAGCCCGACGGAGTCCATGGACCGTCGATGGTGATCGAGCCGAAGCCGCTCGAGGATCGGACCCCCGGCTGGAAGGGGCTTCCGCTGCACGCATACGTTCTCTACGAGATCCACGTCGGGACCTTCTCCCCGGAAGGGACCTTCGACGGGGTCGCGCGGCGGCTCGATCGGTTGCGGGATCTCGGGATCACGGCCATCGAGCTGATGCCGGTCGCGTCGTTTCCAGGCGCGCGCAACTGGGGATACGACGGGGTCTACCCGTACGCGGCGCAGGCATCGTACGGAGGGGCCGAGGGGCTCCGCCGTCTCGCGGACGCCTGCCACGATCGCGGGATGGCGGTCGTCCTGGACGTGGTCTACAACCATCTCGGCCCCGAAGGGAACTACCTGGGCGATTTCGGTCCGTATTTCACGGACACGTATCGGACGCCGTGGGGGCAGGCGATCAACTTCGACGGTCCGGACAGCGATCCCGTCCGGGCGTACTTCATCGAGAATGCGATGTACTGGATCCGGACCATCGGTATCGACGGCCTCCGGATCGACGCGATCCACGGGATCCGGGACGCCTCCGCGCGGCCGTTTCTCGCCGAGCTCGCCCAGACGGTCCAGGAGTACGCGAAACGGGCGGACCGGCACGTTCCGGTCGTCTCCGAGAGCGACCTGAACGACGTGCGGGTGCTGCGGCCGCGCCGGCAGGGCGGTTTCGGGCACGACGGCCAGTGGAACGACGACCTCCACCACGCCCTGCATGCGCTCCTGACCGGCGAGCGGGAGGGCTACTACCGCGATTTCGGCCGTGTCGGCGACCTGGCCAAGGCGATCCGCCACGGCTTCGTCTACGACGGGCGGTACTCGCGGTTCCGGCGCCGCCGCCACGGTACGTCGAGCCGCTCGATCGACCCGCGGCGCTGGGTGGTCTTCGCGCAAAACCACGACCAGGTCGGCAACCGCGCGCTCGGGGACCGGCTCGTCACGCTGGTCTCGCCCGCCCTGGCGCGCGTCGCCTCCGGCCTCGTGGCCCTGTCCCCGTCGGTGCCGCTGCTGTTCATGGGGGAGGAGTACGGGGAGACGGCGCCGTTCCAGTACTTCGTCAGCCATGGCGATCCGGACCTCGTCGAAGCGGTCCGCGCCGGCCGGAGCCGCGAGTTCGCCTCCTTCGGCTGGCGGGGGACGCTCCCGGACCCCCAGGCGGAAGAGACCTTCCGCGGGTCCCGCCTGAGCTGGGATCTCCAGCACGAGGGGGCGCACGCCCGCACCTGGGCCTATCACCGTGCGCTTCTTCGCCTGCGGGCGCGGACCCCTGCGCTCACGAATCCGTGGACGCGGGAAGACCGGGTCGGTTCGACCGAGAGTCCGCGGGTTCTCTGGATGCGACGGCGGACCGAGAGAGGCCGCGCTCTGGTGATCGCGAACTTCGAGGCCGAAGACGTGGCTCTGTCGCTGAGCGGCGTGGAGCGTCCCGCCCGCAAGCGGATCGACTCCGCCGACCGGCGCTGGGGCGGATCGGGAAGCCGCGCGCCGACCCGTCTGGATTCTTCGATGGAGCGGCTCGTCGTCACGGGGGAGTCGATCGTTCTCTACGACTGAGGCCTTGCGCCGGAGAGGGGAAATGTCGCGATGGACCGCATGATCTGCGTCCACGGCCACTTCTACCAGCCACCAAGGGAGAATCCCTGGCTGGAAGCGGTGGAGCTGCAGGACTCGGCCGATCCGTACCACGACTGGAACGAACGAATCACGGCGGAGTGCTACGCCCCGAACGGCGCATCGCGGATCCTCGATTCTCGGGGACGGATCGAGAGGATCGTCAACAACTACTCCCAGATCAGCTTCAATTTCGGCCCGACTCTCCTGTCGTGGCTCAGCGAGAAGTCGCCCGAAACGCATGCGATGATCCTGGAGGCGGATCGGATCGGGGCACGGAGGTTCGGCGGTCACGGTCCGGCTCTGGCGCAGGCGTACAACCACATGATCCTTCCGCTTGCGAACCGGAGGGACAAGCGCACGCAGATCCTCTGGGGGATCGCCGACTTCCGGCACCGGTTCGGGCGGGATCCCGAGGGGATGTGGCTCGCGGAGACGGCCGTAGACTTGGAGTCGCTGGATCTGATGGCGGAAGAGGGGATCCGCTTCACGATCCTGGCACCGCGACAGGCTTCGCGCATCCGGCGGATGGGCGGGGGCGCGTGGAAGGACGTCTCGGGGGATCGGGTCGATCCCTCGATGCCGTACGAGGTCCGGCTTCCATCGGGACGAACGATCGCGGTCTTCTTCTATGACGGACCGATCTCCCGAGCGGTCGCGTTCGAGGGGCTGCTGGCCGACGGACGCCGTTTCGCCGACCGGCTTCTCGGCGGTCTCTCCGACCGGCGCAACCGCCCCCAGCTCGCCCACATCGCGACCGATGGAGAGACGTACGGCCATCACCACCGCCACGGGGAGATGGCGCTGACCTACGCCCTGCACGAGATCGAGCGGATGGAAGGAGTCGGGCTGACGATCCATGCGCAGTTCCTGGAAGAGCACCCGCCGACGCACATCGCGGAGGTCTTCGATTCCACTTCGTGGAGCTGCGTCCACGGCGTCGAGCGTTGGTGGACCGACTGCGGCTGCAGCTCCGGGATGCACGCCGGCTGGAACCAGGCCTGGCGGACGCCGCTGCGGAACGCGCTCGACTGGCTCCGGGACCGGCTGGCCGACGCCTATGAGCAGAAGGGGGAGCGGGTCCTCCGACAGCCCTGGGAGGCGCGAGACGACTACATCCGGGTGGTCCTGGATCGCTCGGACCGGGTTCGCGAGGAATTCCTGGGAGCCCACCGGCGCGAGGGAACGAGCGAAGACGACGAGGTCGCGGTCTGGAAGCTCCTCGAGATGCAGCGGCACGCGATGTTGATGTACACGAGCTGCGGCTGGTTCTTCGACGAGATCTCGGGAATCGAGACGGTGCAGGTCCTGCAGTACGCCGGCCGGGCGATTCAGCTCGGACGCGACCTGGGGATCGAGGATCTCGAGGGGCCGTTCCTGGAGCGGCTCTCCGCGGCCAAGAGCAACCTGGAGGAACAAGGGGATGGAGCACGCATCTACGAGCGATCCGTCCGCCCCGCGATGGTCGACCTGAACCAGGTCTGCGCGCACCACGCGATCGACTCCCTGGTCGAGCCGGAAGGGGAGAGCGATCGGATCTACTGCTTCTCCTCGGAGCGCGAGGCGACCACCCGGTTCGAGGCGGGCAAGGCGGTCCTGGCGATCGGACGAACGCGCCTGCAGTCGCGGATCACGCGAGAGTGGGCGGTCCTGAGCCACGCCGTTCTCCACTTCGGAGACCACAACATCCAGGCCGGAGTCCGCGGATTCCGCGGGGAAGAGGAGTACGAGGCGATGATCGCCGAGGTGCGGGAGGTCTTCTCCCGCGGAGATCTTCCGGAGGCTCTCCGGATCCTCGACCGGCGGTTCGACGGGGTCACGTACTCCCTGAAGTCGCTTTTCCGCGACGAGCAACGACGAGTCGTGAGACGGCTCCTGCAGGCGACCCTCGAGGAGGCGGAGGCGGGGCTGCGGTCCCTCTACGAGAATCACGCGCCGATGATCCGGTTCCTGGCCGACGTCGGGACCCCTCCCCCGATGGCGCTGCGGGCCTCGGCCGAGTTCGTCCTGAACGCCAACCTCCTTCGGATCCTCTCGGCGCCCGAGCCCGATCTGGACCGGCTCGAGACGGCTTTGGACGGGGCGATGCGGGAGCGGGTCCCGCTGGACCGGGGAAGTCTCGGTCTGGAGGTGGCCCGCAATCTCGAGGCGCTGCTCGACGCGCTCCGGAAGAGGCCGGACGATCTGCCGACCCTCCGGAGAGCCGCAAGGCTGGCGATCCTGGCGGACTCCCTTCCGTTCGAGGTGGACCTCTGGAGGTGCCAGAACCTCTTCTACCGGTGGGCGGAGGAGATCTCCTCCTGGCGTCGCGGCCGGGTCGACCGGGAAGGAGAGGAGCGGGAGTGGGCCGACCTCTTCCGGAGCCTGGCGGAGAAGATGGCGGTCCGGGTCGAGTAGACCGGAGAGATCCGAGGGAACAATCCCCGCCCGATCTGATTTCAGGCCAAAAGATTAGCCACAGCATGACGGCGCCGGAGGGACGGTCCGGTGTGCGACGATCGTCCAAGTCGGCAACCCGTTTCGGGGATTCCCCTACTTATTTTGTGCTCAAACTATTTCTTGGAATCCGGTGCTCGCTGTGTTCCAATTTCCTTGGAGCACAAAAGGAATAAGACGGATGCACAGGAACCGAACCCACGCCTCATTGCAGGGCGAGTCGACCCCCGAGCTCGGGGAGGTCCTGAATTTCATGCGTCTTCTCTGGGCCGTCGATCACGGATTGCACACGGCATCGAAGCAGATGGTTCGGCGGTCCGGGATCTCCGGCCCCCAGCGCCTGGTGATTCGGATCCTGGGGCAGGCGCCGGAGCTGTCCGCGGGGACGCTGGCTCGGGTCCTGCACATTCATCCGAGCACGCTGACCGGGATCCTGCACCGTCTGGAGGAACGCGGCTTCATCCTCCGGTCCGCCGACCCTGCGGACGCACGGAAAGCCCGCCTGACTCTCACGGATCTGGGGAGGAGGGTGGACGCCGAGCGGACCGGAACCGTGGAAGAGGCGATCGCCGCGCTGCTGGAGAGCCAGCCGCCCGCGCGGATCGCCGCCGCGGTCCAGGTCCTGATGGCCATCGCCGAGGGCCTGGGGGTGGAGGAGCCGCTCTAGCGGTTCAGCCGGGGCGAGGGCCGGGTCCGAAGGACCGGACCGGGGCCCCGGGAGAACGAGGAAAGGAGGAGGTCATGCTTCCCACGACCCGCATGGAGCCGAAGAAGTATCGACCCTACGAGGCCCGGGACATCGACCGCATCCCGCAGCTGGAGCGGCTCTCGGAAGAAGATCGCCTCGCCATGAAGGCCGTCGCGTCGGTGCTGCCGTTCCGGGTGAACAACTACGTCGTCGAGGAGCTGATCCGCTGGGAGAACGTCCCCGACGATCCGATGTACCAGCTCACCTTCCCCCAACGCGACATGCTCGATCCGCGGGATCTGGACCGGCTGATGGACCTGATCCGTTCCGAGGCTCCGCCGGAGAAGCTCCGCGCCGCCGTCGGCGAGATCCGCAAGCGGTTGAACCCCCATCCGGCCGGTCAGATGGACCTGAATGTGCCGACCCAGAGGGGGGAGCCGTTGCCGGGGATGCAGCACAAGTACCGCGAGACGGTCTTGTTCTTCCCGAGCCAGGGCCAGACCTGCCACGCCTATTGCACCTACTGCTTCCGCTGGGCGCAGTTCGTCGGCGAGGACGACATGAAGTTCGCCAGCCGGGAAGCGGACCAGCTCGTCGCGTACCTGAAGGCGCATCCGGAGGTCTCGAACGTCCTGTTCACCGGCGGGGATCCCGGCATCATGCGGACGCGGGTGCTCCGCAGTTACATCGAGCCGCTGCTGAGCCCCGAGCTGGAGCACCTGACCAGCATCCGGATCGGAACGAAAGCGCCCGCCTACTGGCCGTACCGCTTCCTGACGGACCGAGACGCGGACGACCTGCTGGCGCTCTTCGAAGAGGTCCGCGAATCGGGACGCCACCTCGCCCTGATGGCCCACTTCACCCATCCGCGGGAGCTGGAGACCCCGGCGGCGGAGGCGGCGGTCCGCCGGATCGTCGACACCGGCGCGGTCGTTCGCTGCCAGTCCCCGGTGATCCGCCACGTGAACGACGACGCGGAGGCCTGGGCGCGGATGTGGCGGATGCAGGTCGCCCTCGGCGCGGTTCCCTACTACATGTTCGTCGAGCGCGACACCGGCGCGCAGAACTACTTCGAGCTGTCGTTGGCCGAGGCGTACGAGATCTTCATCAACGCCTACCGCGGGGTTTCCGGTCTCGCGCGAACCGTTCGGGGCCCCTCGATGAGCGCGAACCCGGGGAAGGTCGTGGTCGATGGGATCACGAGGATCCACGGCGAGAAGGTCTTCGCGCTCCGGATGCTCCAGGGCCGGAATCCGGACTGGGTCGGTCGACCCTTCTTCGCCCGATTCGATCCGAACGCGGTCTGGTACGACGACCTGCGCCCCGCCTTCGGGGAGCGGGAGTTCTTCTTCGAGGAGGAGCTGCGGGAGTTCGAGGAAGACAAGAAGTTCGAGATCCTGGGTCCGGCCAACCTGAGGGATCGGCGAGCCCTGCCGCACCGCTCCTCGAGGCGATCCCACGGGACGGCCGTCCAACGCGAGACGTTCGATCCGATGCGCAACTCCCCGTTCGACTACTGATCGGCTCGCGGAACGAGACGCTCAGCCCCCCTTCGGATCCTCTCGACCCGGAGGGGGGATCCGTTTGCCGTTCTCGTCGAATCGGTGGATCTTCTCCGGTGCGAACGAAACGCGGACCGGATCCCCTTCCGAGAGCCGGAGCGCCGACGGCACGCTCGCGCGGGCGGTCCATCCGTCCCCCTCCAGCGTCAGGAGATGCTGCGGGCCGAGCGGCTCGCGCAGCGCGATCCGGGCCGGATGCGATCCCTGCGGATCGATCCGCACGTCCTCCGGCCGCACCCCCGCGACGGGCGCGTCGACGCCGATC